>NZ_JAZFTO010000112.1:0-15090 GCF_036446775.1 Candidatus Desulfatibia sp. | reverse complement strand
GGGTCTTTTCTTCTTTCCAGAAGTCTACAAACGCTTCCCGTTCCAGTTTGAGGATCAGATCTTCATCAACTTCGCTGTTGTCTCTGACATGGCCGCCGCTAATGACATAGGCGATGCGTTTTGCTAAAAACGCATCGTATTCGGTGATAAATTTGCCATGCAGCATATTGAAAATTTCAGCGTCAATCATGCCCTGGGCCGCCTCTCCTAAAACCTTTATCTTGCGTTTGACCGGCGGCGCATAGCCTGCATCCACCATGTTCAACACTTCTTTCTTGGCTGCGCTGATCAGATAGTCGCGGTTGAATACGATTCTGTCATTGGGCCCCAGAAATCCATTGGCCCTGGCATCGGCAGCCGAGGTTGAGAACTTGGCCATAGCGATATTCATAAACGCCGGTACAAAGAATTTTGCAAGATCAACATCGGTCACCGCTTGCGGTATGCTGCTGATAAACTTCTTCCACAGGTTCAGACAGCCGCCCCCGGCAGGGAGCAGACCGACGCCGATCTCCACCAGTCCCATGTAGAGTTCGGCGTGAGCTACGATGCGGTCGGCTGCCAGGCACACCTCGCAGCCGCCGCCAAGGGCCATGCCGTAAGGTGCGGCTACAACCGGGAAGCTGCAATATTTTGCTTCCTGGAGGCCGTTCTGGGCGATCTGTAAAAAGGCGTCGATCTCCGTATATTTTCCTTCCAAAGCCAGCGAGGCCATAAAGTTGAGATCACCGCCAACGGAGAAAGCCCCCGGCATGCCGCCGGCCTGATTGCCGATTACCAACCCGGCTCCATTGGCATCAACATACTCGACAATTTTTTGCTGAAATTCAACAATTTCCTTGTTCAAGGTATTCATCTTGGTATGGAATTCCAGGCAGAAAACATTATCGCCAAGGTCGATCAGCGACGCACTGCTGCAAGTTTTGGCAACCTTGTCGGCCCTTCTGAGGACATTCAAAGAAATAACGTTTTCGCTTGCGACCAGCGGTCGGTAGTCCTGGGTAACAAAGTCGTAATAAGCCATGCCGCCGTTGGCCTGCCTGTAAAAAGATGTATGCCCGGCTTCCAGCATGGTCTTGATCGAGGCCGGCACCTTGAGTCCTTCTTTTTCCATTTTTGCAACCGAAGTCTGCAGGCCGATGGCATCCCAGGTTTCAAACGGTCCCATTTCAAAATTGAATCCCCACTGCATGGCTTTATCGATTTCAACAATGGTATCGGTTATTTCGGGGATTCGGTTGGCAGCATAGATCAGATTTTGAGCAATAACTTTCCAGGCAAAAACAGCACCTTTATCTTCACCGTAAGCCAAAGCCTTTATCTTCTCGGGCAGGGTCTTGGCCTTTTTGGACGCGCCCAGGCAAGGGAAATCCGGTTGGTCATATTGGGCATATTCCAGGGTTTGCGGATCAATGACCTTGTAGATCTTTTCCCACTCCGGCGTCAAGTCGGTCTTGTAAAAGCCGCTGTGGGTTTTTTTGCCCAGCAGGTTCTTTGCGATCATCTGGTTAACGAATTCGGGCAGCACAAAGCTGTCGCGAGCCTCATCGTCAACTACAAGGTCGTAGGTGTTTTGCGCCACGTGACCCAGGGTATCAAGGCCCACAAGGTCCGAGGTTCTGAACATGGCGGTTTTCGGTCTTCCAATGGCCGGGCCGAAAAGAGCATCGACCTCGGGAATGGTGAGGCCTTCCGTGAGCATCAGCTGCATGGCTTTGACCATTCCCTGAACCCCAATGCGATTGCCGATGAAGTTGGGAGTATCCTTGGCCCACACAATACCTTTGCCCAGAATCCTTTCCCCGAAATCGGCCATGAACTCTATTATTTCAGGAAGCGTTTCCTCGCCCGGAATAATTTCCAGCAATTTCATATAACGGACGGGATTAAAAAAGTGCGTTCCCAAGAAATGCTGCCGAAACTCCCGGTCAAGCCCCTGAGACATTTTTTTCAGGGGAATTCCGGAGGTGTTAGAAGAGATAATCGACCCCGCTTTCCTCACGGGCCCAATGCGTTTAAACAGGTCCTGCTTAATTTCTATGTTTTCTATGACGGCTTCTACAATCCAGTCGCAATCTGCCAGCGTGTCAAAATTGTCTTCCATGTTGCCAATGGTAATACGATCAACATCCTTTTGCTGCATGAGCAGCGGCGGGCTCGACATGATTAAGGTATCGAGTCCGGTTTTGACGATTCGGTTGCGCGCCGCCGGGTCCGACTTTTCCTCATCTTTCAAATCGAACGGAACGATATCCAAAAGTATGGTTTTTATGCCGGCACCGGCCAGAAGGGCGGCAATGCCGCCGCCCATTACGCCGGAGCCGATCACGGCCGCCTGCTTTATTTTTCTGATCATAATAACCTCCTATTTATTACAGTTGATGAATGATCATTCATTCATTTAACAGAGCTGATATTTATATGTCAAGCAAAAACATTTAAGGTTGCGAATGATTCAAAAGGACTATAAAAAGAACAATACCACCGGGTTATAATAGTATCGGACTTTTTTCGCTTTATTTGTTCATGTGTTTCATAGGTTTTTATTTTCTCGGAACATACTGAATAAATATTCATTTTGCCAGGCGGACCTTTACATCGGCCGGCGGTTGTGTCACTATTAAGCTATTGTGATGGTTGATGATAGCTGTTTAAGAGTTTTCCAGAAAAGGACCGGCAAAAATGACTCAAAAAAATGATATTGTCCTCATACACTTTGAAGATCAACCCCTGGCATTTGCCAGAATTGAGGATATTTCCCCTGATATAAAAAAAGACTGGTATCATGTTAAAATGCTGCTGCTGCAAGTGCCCCTTCAGGTCGTAACCTGGATTTTAAGGGATGCTTATATAAATGGTACTGAATTCACCATGAGCGGTAAAAGAATGCGGATAGAAAAAGTTGTCTGCCCCCAAGAACCTGAAATAGAGGAAGAAAAAAAAGAAGAAGGGCTCAAAAAATCTACCAATCAAAAAGTAATATCCTTGGCTGACCTTAAGCAAAAGTGATGAATTCGTAAAAAGTAAAATTTTCACTTTTTGCGATCGTAAATATTAATGAAATCTTCTCAACAAATAGTTATATCGGCTTCCAGAAGGACTGACATTCCGGCCTTTTACATGAACTGGTTTATGCAGCAAATCCAAAAAGGCTCCTTTGAGGTCATAAACCCCTATAACCGCAAGGTGACCGTAGTACCGGCCACATCTGACAAAGTCCACACCATTGTTTTCTGGTCAAAAAATTTCGGCCCGTTTATCGAAGGCGAACACGGTCAAGCGCTGGCGGCCATGGGATACAATCTGTTTTTCAATTTTACTATCAACTCAGACGATGCGCTGCTGGAACCACAGGTGCCGCCTTTAAAAGAACGTCTCCAGCAGCTTGATATACTCTGTCAAATGTTTAGTGCCGGCAGCGTAACCTGGAGATTCGATCCGATCTGTTATTACAAAACCAAACAAGGAGATACGCGCGACAATCTATCCGATTTTTCTTTGATTGCAGCCCGCGCGGCTGACTGCGGCATCGGCAGATGCATCACAAGTTTTATGGACCATTATCCTAAAATTCGCAAACGCACTGCATCGATACCGGGATTTACGTTCGTGGATCCGCCCTTGGCAACAAAACAAGATATTCTGCTTAACATCTACCGCACACTCACAACCCGAAATATAGATCTTTTTACCTGTTGTGAAAGAGAAATTTTAGAAACCCTGCCCGTTGATACGGGGGTCGGGCAAAGCGCGTGTATTCCCAATCGCCTTCTAACCGAACTTTACGGCGGGAACCTTAGTTTTAAAAAAGACGCAGGTCAGCGGATACAGGACGGCTGCGGCTGCATGGTCTCTAAAGACATCGGGTCGTATCAGCAGCAGTCATGTTATCATAACTGCCTGTTCTGCTACGCCAACCCGGCTTCCGGCAAATAGTATTTTATTAACCCGTGAAAATCAGTGAAATCTGTGGTTAAAAACATAATGAAAATCGGATCCGTTGAACTTGACAATATTACTGTTTTGGCGCCGCTGGCGGGAATTACCAATTTGCCCTTCCGACTTTTGGCTAAAGAAGCAGGCTGCGCTCTGGTCTGTTCGGAAATGGTCAGCGCCAATGGACTGATCCATGGATCTAAAAAGAGCTATGAGCTGCTTGCAAGCCGTCCTGAAGAAAAGCCGCTGTCGGTTCAGATATTCGGATCCGATCCAACTATTATGGCGGAAGCAGCCGTACAGGTCGCGGCTTCAGGAGCCGATATTATTGACATCAACCTGGGCTGCCCGGTCAAAAAGGTGCTCAAGGCCGGCGCCGGTGTGGCCCTCATGCAGACGCCCGCAAAAGTTGAAGCCATAATACAAACAGTCCGCAAGGCGGTGTCGATCCCGGTTACCATCAAAATGAGAACCGGTTGGGATGCGTCAGGGAGCCAGGCGTTGCGAATCGCTGAAATCGCGCAAGACAATGGAGTTGACGCTGTTACTCTGCATCCACGCACCGCCGCCCAGGGATTCGGGGGTAAGGCCGACTGGTCGCTGATTGCCACGGTCAAAAAACATGTATCCATCCCGGTGATCGGGAACGGAGATATTGTTGAAATTGAAGATGCTATCAAGATGCAGGCAGAGACCGGCTGCGACGCCGTCATGATCGGAAGGGCCGCTATCGGACAGCCATGGATTTTTTCACAGGTACTGGCACTGCTCAAGGGCGATGAGGCGTCCCCCCCGGAACTTGCACAACGATTTGAAGTAATGACGAGATATTTGCAAGACTCAATAACATTCTTTGGAGAAAAGCGGGCCTGCCGGATACTGCGCAGTCATCTGGGCTGGTTTGTAAAGGGGCTGCCTTTCAGCAGCAGGTTTCGCGAATCATTAACGCAGATCTCGTCACAAGATGAGGCCTTAACGCTTATCAATGCTTACAAGGAAAAATTGCGAAGTCAAACGCCTGAAGATGTGGATGGGCATTAGCTAAGTCAACAGGTTCTGTGCCGGGCGGAATGCGAGAATGTTTTATTCCGCATTTTAATGCACGCCAGGTTTAATGCGGCATTAGCGGTGAGTATCAAAAGGAGTATCGATCGACTTTAGGGTCATTGCGCTTCCATTTACCTGCAGGTAAAAAGCCGGGTATTCGGTCCAAGCCCCTGTATTGATATACCTGATTCCATTATAAACCCTATCCTCAGGGTAGTGGGTATGGCCGCAAACAACTGTTTGAAATCCATTTTCAAGGGCGCAATTCACCGCATTCATCATTACATTTTTTCGCAGGACGTTGTATAAGAGCTTCCATTTCTTGGCATATTCGGCTACATGTACAGGTCTTGCCCCCAGCTTTACCCTCACATCGTGCATCAGTTTGAAGGCCTTTATAAAGTCTTGATTCCTGGGCATGATTTCATCGAAATCGTACCCATGGATGATTAACAACCTGTTTTTTAGGCTATAAAAACTTTTAAAACTTACCTTTCCAAACCCATTCGCGGGACATTTGCTATCATGATTACCCTGCACCCAAACGACACTCTGAGCGTAAGAAAGTCTTTTGATGAGACGCAGGATGCTTTGGTGGGGAGGCGCTAATTGTGCTTTGGGATTGTCGATGATATCGCCGTTCAGTATGAGCTCATAATCTTGGGGAATGCTTTTTAGAAAACGTTCAAATTCCTGATAACAAAAATGGCGTGAACCCAGGTGCAAATCGCTGACAATAATAGCGTTCATTTTAAAACCTTGACACACTCTGGGCAAATAGAGGATCTTGCAACAACTTCCTGGCAAACTTCAAATATTTGTTCATTATGGCCCGGACTGCAAGTTGCAGAGCATATGATCTGATCGGTTTTTCCAGTAAGTAGTTAATGTTTGAGGAAATGCACATATCGACAATATCATCACTGGCCTTTCCGGAGATAATGATGGCGTCATCATAGGCGGAAGCGAACTTTTCGGCGATGGCATCCAAGAAAAAAAATCCGCTTTTTCCGGCAAGAAATACATCTACTATGAAAATTGCAATACCGGTTTCCCGATTTAAGCAATGTTCTATGGCCTCATCAACATCCAAAAAACTAATTACATCACCCCAGATATAAAAACTTTTAACGATCTTAAAGATCAACTCACACACACCGGGATCATCATCAACAATGATTACATCCAATCCATCAGACATGCTTGTCTCTCCTTGTTTTAAGTGGAGGTCACAAAAGCGGTTTTCGAGAATGGAAATTTGCCCGCATTGTCATCTTCAAGATGGCATAAACAGGAAAATATATCAACTGGCAGCCAGGTTCTTTAGTTAGAGACCTTTGAAAGGGGGAAAATATCACACTGGCCATATCGCTTGTATATTGGTTCCAGCCCCCTTGGCCGATTTTATTGTAAATGATCCCCCTGAAAGTTCAGTTCGTTCTCTCATGCTGGCCAGTCCGAAGCCTCTCATGGAATTCTTATCATAAACGGCCTCTTCAATAGCAAATCCCTGGCCGTTATCGTTAATCGCCAGCTCTATCTTGTCGCCGGTTTTTTTCAGATAAAGACGGACAAGGTTGGCCTGGCTGTGTTTGGCGGCATTATTGAGGGCTTCCTGCATGATTCTGTAAATTAACGTTTTTAACGTGGCAGGAATTTCATGTTCCTTGACGGCGATCTCTTTTTCAATCCTGATCGTGGAATAGATGCTTTCAAATTCTCTGCAAAACCAGGTAATCGTTGCCAAAATTCCCAAATCGTCCAGAATCGAAGGCCTGAGATCTCGCACGATTCTGCGGACTTCTTCAATGGTTTTTTGAGTCAGGGGGATAATCGATTCCAAGGATTCGATTTTTGAGGTGACCACGTCTTTACGCAACTTTTCGATTGTGTTTTCAACGCTGAATTTGATGGCGCTCAAGGCTTGTCCAATACCGTCGTGGAGTTCCCGGGCAATCCGTTTTCTTTCAGTTTCCTCAGCGGACAGAAGTTGACTGGAAAGTATGCGGAGTTCCTTTTCCGATTTCCGCAGGGCTTTTTCGGTCCGTTTGCGTTCATTGATGTCGAAAAAGACCCCGCTCACATACTCAATCTGACCGTTTTTGTCGCAAAGTATATGTCCTCTATCCTGCAGCCAATGAACTTCCCCGGCTTTGGTTTTGATTCTATATTCTCTCACATATGATTTATCGGTTTTTAGGGCCTTCACGAAACTGTACCTTGCTGTTGCAAGATCTTCTTTTATTATTAAATCCGACCATTTAATTTTTTTGGAATTAAATTCTTCTTTATTAAATCCGGTTAACAGCTCAATTTTATCATCAACGAACTCAACCGCCCAGTCTTTGAATCCCCGGTAGACAATACTGGGAAGATTATTCAACAGCAACCGGTATTTCTCCTCGCTTTTACGTAAGGCCTCCTCTCCCTGCTTGCGTTCGGTGATGTCGCTGATAAAACCGACCATGCGGATAGGTATTCCTTCTTTGTCGTAAATCGCCTGCCCGCGAGAGTGGTGCCAGCGATATTGGCCGACTCTATGGCGATACAAATATTCCACATCGTAGGTTTTACCCTTTTCCAGATGATTGTGCAAGGCCTCTAATATACGATTATAATCCCCGGGGTGCACGTTTGAAGCCCAATTGTCGAATGATTCCGAAAATTCCGAATCTTGATATCCGAGCAGTTCCCTGAGACGCATGGAGGAATATACTCTACTGGTGGTGATGTGCCAGTCCCATAAACCGTCTTTGGACCCGCGCACCGCCAGATCGAAACGCTCCTTGCTCACCCGCAGCGCCGTCTCCACTCCTTTACGCTCTTCTATTTCACGTTTAAGTTGTTCGTTGGCCATTACCAGTTCAGCGGTACGTTCTTTCACGCGATGTTCAAGATCTGTATGGGCTTTAGGAAGTTCCTTCTCGATCAGCCGGCGTTTAGAAATATCACGAATAATTCCAACGGCACACCACGCACCTTGAAGCTTTACGGCAGATAAAGAAAGCTCTACGGGGAATTCTAAGCCATCCTTTCTTAGGGCTGTTAACTCGAGTGTTTTGCCGATAGCTTTCCCCCGGCCGGTTTTCTTAAAACGCGTAAACCCTCTGTCAAAGGCTTCGAGATGTCTTGCAGGCATTATGATGCGGTGCAATTGTTTGCCGATGATTTCATTTTTCGAGTAACCGAAAATTATCTCGGCGGCTTCATTCCAAAATGTAACCTTGCCGCGGTCGTCCATCATGATGATTGCATCCTGGGCCGCAGAACTGATACATTGAAATATCTCCTTATTTTCCCACATCGCTTGCGCCGATCTTTGACTGGCGTCCAATGCCCGGTGGTTATGTGGTGCCGAAGCGGCTTTACTTTTTAGTTCTTTCACCTTTAGCTCCAGTTATGCATGAATTTATTTTGCGGTTAAAAATATGTCCTCGACCGCTCTATCGCGAAAATCCACGAAAATTAAAAAAATACAACAATTATGACGGTTTCGCAGCGTATTCGGGGTAGTTATAGCTATTGAACGGTGTGGCATTACGAATTAGCATTCCAGACTGGTATAGTCAAAACGTTTTTACCGGCATATTCGCGATAGCCCGGATTTCTGATTATTTCATTTGATGTTATTAGTGGGAATTGGGGATAAAGCAGGACAATGAATCGTATCAGGGGCATGCGAATCATAAATTACGGTTAAATATATGTCATTCACGGAGGTGTTTACTACGGCATGTTCAACATCGGGTGGAATTTCAAACAGGGCCGGTTCGGAATCGCCAACCATAATTTGATGGACCGAACCTGCCTTGGCGGCCTTGAAAACAATTTTTGCTTTTCCTCCAAAGACAAAGATCCATTCCGTGGCATTTGTATGATAATGATTACCTCTTACGGTTCCAGGCTTAAGCGAGACCAGGTGCATACTGCCTGAAAATCCATCTGAAATACCCAATGCGTCCAGAGGCTTGATCCCCCAGCCCCTTTCGTCTTGCCAGGTGTTCTTTTCTAATTTGACCTGTTTTACAGTATCCATAACCTATGGTGAATCTGGTTGCCAAAAAAGAGTGTAAGGTCATTTGTTATAGTTAAGTTTTTCGGCAAGTCCTCCTCTTCTAAGATACTTTAGATAACACGAATAAGACTCATCACAGCTATCAACTATGGTCTTCAAATAATCAATATTGGCGATAATCGATTCCTGATACAAGTCCCGATCGAGGTCCCAGCGGTTTTTAAAGTGGAACCGCATGAATGCAAAGACATTATCGAATCCTTGGCTTAATCTTTGTAGTGCCACGTATTTATAAAAGTTTTGAGTTTTTTGAAGCAGTTCCAGCTCTGATCCATATCCTGGCATACCGGCTTCCTCAAATTCCTTAAAGAGCATGAATAGTTTTTCCAAATACTCCCGGTCGGCCATTTGTGCCAAAAGGTCGGCTGACCCCACTATTTTGCCTAACATCACAATGTCATTGGAACGAAAAGGAATATCCTTAATTTCAAGACTCAGTATTGTGCACTTGATGATGTGGGTGCAATCTTCAAGATCCTGTTTGGAAAAAGATTTTTGGGATAGATATTGTTTCATAAATATGATGCTGCGCTCCTCGTGGCCGATGGTATATTTGGCCCCGGAGCCGTTTACATCAGAATCGGTCTGGATAAAACCGATGTCATGAAAAATGGCCCCAATCAATCCCAGTAAAATAGTTTTTGCAGAAAACGAATGCCCCTCCATAAAGGCGCCGTGAATCAGGCGGCCGGCGGCCAGTACAACCGAGCTTGTATGTTCCAGGTCATGATATTTTGTATTGCTGGCCCGATAGCCTGGAAAATCTCCCTCGAACAGCATTTTAATATCGGCACAAATCTGTTCGAACAGTGCATGATCAAAATTATTAACCATCAGCGCAACAATGTATCTAATTTCGTCGAGGACACTTTGCGGATTAGTTAAATCGACGAGATCGTACAGTTTGACGCCTTCTTTTTTCATAATTTTCCTTTTTATCCGGGCGCATTCCATTGCGCTGAAGCCAAAAAAATACCCGGCAAAGACCACATTCTATAATTGCGAATTACCATGCGGAAATCATTAACTCAACAAAATTTTAAGAAAAATGAGCAATATGCTGTTCTCGTTTTCAAATGCACATAAAAATGTGCACAGATTAACAATTTTATGTGCACATTTTCCTGGCAGCACCCCTAAATTTTAAATCTATATGCAAACAGCAAGGAACAATTATATCCAATTGAAGTTGTCGCTAGAGCCCGCATAACGGGGAGTTTCAAGAAGCCAACCAAAAAATATCCTTACATCGCCCAATCAATTTTCAGCATATTGCTCGCTTGGCACGGAATTTGACAGTATAACCACTAGTGCCTATCCATAAATGGCCCTTTTTGCCCTGCTCGGCGGTCTCCGCGGGTTTCCGGCTGCGGCGTACAGGCGTATGCCTCACCGCAAACCCTTGTGCGGCCTTGATCAGGACAAAAATTGTTCATTTCTGAATTGGACACCCATCAAGTTCATTTTGGATTCGTGGATGGACACAAGCTGGTTTCATAAGTCTAAAGTGATACCCTAATTGAGTTAAAACTCAATGTGTCAGTTGTTTGTTGTCCGTTGTCAGTTGTAAATCTAACTCGATTTATCCGGCGTTATTATAACGCTTTGGCTGAAGATTTATAAATCAAGACTTTAATTCCTCTAAATTAGCTACGGACAACGGACGACGAACAACGGATATCGAGCGTTTCGCTCGATTAGGGTGATACAGATCTTTTAATATGGTAATTAGGAGGGTAGCATGAACAAACTCGTTCTTATTGATGATGAAGAAGGCGTCCGGCGTAGTGTAGCCCGGGCTCTTAAACGCGAATCCTATCAAACATATACGGCTGCAAATGGGGAGGCGGGGATTACATTTATCAAAAAAAACAGAGACCAGATCGCCACGGTAATTTCTGATTACAAAATGCCGGGCTTAAACGGTCTGGAAACACTTGCGGCCATCGGATCGATCAATCCGGAAATTACCCGGATAATTTTGACGGGATATGCCACCATGGAAGCCGCCATTCAAGCCACAAATGAAGGCATAGACGGTTTTCTGACAAAACCCTTTGATAATGTAGAGCTCCGGGCTAATATACACAAAATATCCGTACGCAAGCGCCTGAAACAGTTTGTACCTGAACAGATCTATAAAAAAATAGAAAAATCACCGATTGCCCTGGACCCCACATTTCATGAAGTTTCGATCCTTTTTTCCGACATTCGCGGTTTCACGCATATGTCCCAGAAAGTTCCGCCGGCAAAGCTTGCGGCATTTTTGAACAACGATTACTTTACGCCTATGGGTGAAATCGCCTACACGCATAACGGTATGGTGGACAAGCATATCGGTGACAGCATTATGGTGGTCTTTGGATCACCGGTTGAGCGCCGGGATGATACTATCAGAGCTGTAAAAGCCGCTGTGGCGATGCAGCAAAAAGCAAAAGAGATCGACCGGGTCCTGGCAACCCAAAATGGACTTAGACTTAAAATTGGGATTGGTATTGCTACGGGAAGCGCGTTTTCGGGCATTATAGGCTCATTGAGGATAAAGGAGTTTACCTCCATAGGCATGCCGGTTAATATTGCCGCTCGACTTCAAGGAATGGCCAGGGCGGAGGAGATTCTTATTTGCGACACAACCTTTCAAAAGCTTGCCGGTAAGATAGATGCAAAACCCCTGCCTCCGGTGGCCGTCAAAGGGCTTGACGGACCGATTACCGTTTACAAGGTAAAATACTAGCAGAGCGCCGCCTCAATATCAGACCAACGATTTGTTAGTAGTCTGATTCGGTTGCCTGAAACTAAGTGATGCTGGATACTGGATGCTCGATACTGGATATTTTTAAAGAGCATTTTTTTTGTCAAGCATCCAGAAACCAGCATCCAGAAACCAGCATCCAGCATCCGAGTGCTACTTGCACCCTAATAGGTTTGCGAAAAATAAAGCCTGATAATTTCAAGATTTACAAACCACATCTTCAATGATATTTATTTGAAGGCGCGTTTTGATACAGACAAGAAATTCATCTCTGATTTTATTATTGACCACAATATATGTTCGCTGGATGAAAAAATAAAAACGAAGCTGTTAAAAAATGAATATTCAAACAAGTCACAAGATTATCAGAGGTGATAGTCGATGTATGATAGAATTACAGGATAAATCTGTTCATCTTGTAATTACGTCACCTCCATATTGGCAATTGAAAGATTATGGAACAAATGAACAAATTGGCTTTAATGATAGCTACGAAAATTATATTAACAACTTAAATCTTGTTTGGAAAGAATGCTATCGCGTTCTCAACAATGGTTGCAGGCTGTGTGTAAATATCGGAGATCAATTTGCTCGTTCGGTTTATTATGGAAGGTATAAGGTTATTCCAATAAGAACAGAAATAATTAAATTTTGCGAAAGTATTGGTTTTGATTATATGGGCGCTATAATTTGGCAGAAAAAAACAACAACTAACACTACTGGAGGTGCCAGCATAATGGGAAGTTTTCCTTTCCCACGCAATGGTATTATATCAATTGATTATGAATTTATTTTATTGTTTAAAAAACTGGGCACTCCAAAAAGACCTGACAAAAAAACCAAGGAACTGTCAAGGATGACAAAAGAAGAATGGAAGGAATATTTCTCAGGCCATTGGAATTTTGGCGGCGTAAAGCAAGATGGTCATATTGCAATGTTCCCTGAAGAACTTCCCAAAAGATTAATTAAGATGTTTTCATTTGTCGGAGATAAAATTCTTGATCCATTTCTTGGAAGCGGGACAACCTCGCTTGCTGCCAAAAATCTCGACCGAAGTTCAGAGGGTTATGAAATTAATCATGAATTTATTCCTTATATCAAAAAAAAACTACAGGCAAACCAACCTGGACTATTTGGAACCAAATATGAATTTATCGAACAGGAGAGAATTGATGTTGATTTTAACAAAGCGATCTACAAGCTTCCATATGTTTTTAAAGATTTTCATGCTTTTGACAAAAAGATTGATCCTAAGAAATTGCAGTTTGGTTCAAAGATAGATAAAAATGCGCCGAATAGAGAAGAATATTATTCTGTTAAAGAAATTATCAGCCCAGAACTTATCAGGTTGAGCAATGGCTTGACGGTTCGTTTAATTGGCATAAAGGAGGATGTAACGACAAACGGAGAAGCTGTTGAATTCCTGAAAATAAAAACAAAAAACCAAAAAGTATATATGAAATTCGATAAGATAAAATATGATGAAGACAACAATCTGTTTGGTTATTTATACCTTAAAAACAAAACATTTTTGAATGCCCACTTGATAAAAAGAGGCCTTGCCTTTGTCGATGAGCAGGGAGAATATCGACACAAAAATAAATTTTTGAATTTGAGGAAATCATGAATGCAGAGATTGATACTATTTATGGTCAGCTTGAATCAATTGTCAATTACAAGATAGAACCAGCACCAGATGACTGGGATAGAACATATGGGGTTGATTTTTATATAAAAGTGAACGCTAAATATATAGGAATCCAGATTAAACCAATTTCTTCCGGACAATCTATCAATCAGTATCAATGGGTAGAAATGCATCGAAAAAATCATGAGCGATTTAAAAATGATTTGGGGGGCAATGTGTTTTTTATTTATTCTGTCAAAGGTTCAGGGAAAAAGAAAAAAATTTACAATGCAGATGTGATTGACAAAATCATTAAAGAAATAGAACGATTAAGACACTAAATATTGTGGCTCTTAGAAAAAGAATTGAAGATTCCAGTTTTCGATCATCCCCCGGATAGCATCCTAATTATTAGCTCTGCACATGAATTTGTCTATCCTCCTTTTTTATTTCTACAAACGTTGACCATAGCATTGACCAAGCGCCGTTGAAGCACTTATATCATATTGATATATTGTTATTATTTGCTTTTGGTAACCCGGATAATTTAGACGGGATATGCCGCCATGGAAGCCGCAATTCAAGCCACAAATGAAGGCATAGACGGCTTTCTGACAAACAGGGAGGCAGCAATCATAGGTGCAATCCTCACAGGCATCCAGTAAGTGGGAAGGTATAGGTTAATAGAGCTTGTCGATTGCAGGGCGTCTGCCGGCGTGCAATTATGGGCAATGTTCTATCTAAAGGCGAAACCCCTTTAAAACGCCTCTCATATCTCCTGTTCGAATCCCTTTTTGATCATTTCATATATTTCCAGCGATACACGAATTTCCACCCGGATTCGGTGAAATTCAATTGCTTTACTCCAGCCAGTCTCATCCACCAGCCGCTGAAAATGTGCGGCCCGAACTTCCACCCCTCTATAGCCGGGGGCGTTTTCTTATTTATCTCTTGGATTTGCCGTCATTCGTTCGCATATTTAAATTAACTCGTAACAGCGTATCACTATAACACGCGAGGCCTATATGCGCAAACTCGCCGCCATCATGTTCACCGACTTGGTGGGCTACAGCGCCCTGTCACAGAAGAACGAGGCGTTGGCCCTGGAGCTGCTGGAGGAGCACCGCGGGCTGCTACGCCCCCTCTTCACCCAGCACAACGGTACCGAGATCAAGACCATAGGCGACGCCTTCCTGGTGGAGTTCGCCAGCGCGGTGGAAGCGGCTCGGTGCGCCGTCGATATCCAGAAGGCCCTGACCGCCCACACATCCGTCGTAGCCCCCGAGCGGCGTATCCAGGTGCGCATCGGCCTGCACGTGGGGGACGTGGTGTTTGAGGGGGACGACGTGCTAGGGGACGGGGTGAACATCGCCTCACGGATCGAGCCGCTGGCTCCGCCGGGGGGCATTTGTCTAACCGAATCTGTTGCCGAGCAAGTGCGCAACAAGATCGACCAACCCCTGGAATTACTGGGCGAGAAGGAACTGAAGGGTATCAAGACGCCGGTGACGGTCTACCGTGTTGTGATGCCCTGGGAGAATAAAGCCGGATTATTGGGTCAAGTGCGCGTGGCGCTCCGCAAGCCATTGCGTGCCCCCTTGGTCCAAGCAGGCATGATTGCTCTCCTGATCGCGGCGGGAGTGATCTGGTGGC
>NZ_JAZFTO010000111.1:0-5651 GCF_036446775.1 Candidatus Desulfatibia sp. | reverse complement strand
AGTTTGCGGTAGATCCCCTTGAAAGGGATGAGGCGATAATTATAGCCGTAACCAAAGGCCTGAGCCACCAGGTCGCAGTGGGCACCGGCAGAGTTGATGAAGCGGGAAAATGTAATTTTACCGCGCGTGGTGACTGCCGTCCTGGTGCCGTCAAGACCCTTGAAGCGGCAATTGGTGATGATTTTCACCTTGCCGCTGGCGGCAAGCTCTTTGCGGATACTCTGCAAAACCGCTTTGGGATCCACCTGTGCGGTGTGGTGCGAATACAGGGCCTTGCCGGTTGTTTTGGCATTAGGCTCGATCTCCGCCAGTTGCTTTTCGTCGACCATTTCCACCTTGGCGCCGTTGGCCGTTGCCCGCCGGTAAAGCTCTTCCAGTATCGGCAGTTCGGAACCACTGCGCGCAACAATGACTTTACCCTTTTCGAGAAGCGGCAGCCCCTTTTCCTTACAGTATGCCCTCATCTGGAAATTACCCTTAAGGCACATTTTAGCCTTGAGGCTTTCGGGACTGTAATAGATCCCCGCATGCAGGACTCCGCTGTTGCGACCGGAGGCATGCAAACCGAGTTCCGGCTCCTTTTCGACGATAACGATTTCATCATATCCACAGGCAATCAGCTCCCTTGCCAGGGTAAGCCCAATGATGCCTGCGCCGGCAATCAGAATGTCGGTTTTATCCGGAAGCACTGCATTCTCCAATTTGCGTCATTTTCCAAGTTATTGTGGCGGCATAAAATCCTTCAGGTTGATAACCTTTTCGCCTGTGGTGGATTTTTTCATGCTTTCCCATGTGCCGCGCACTTTAGCCTTGCGAAGTTCGTTGATAACAGTTTGGAGTTCAAGGCTGTTTTTGATAAGATCTTGAATCTGATCTTCACGCTCCTCCCAGCGGGCGTCAAGGCCTTTGGTGTCCAGTTCAAATTTTCCCAGAGAAGACAGCACCTTTCCTAAATGGGACATCAAGCCGTAATGTTTGGTATTCTGCAGGTAATACGGGCAATGGCACCATAGACTGATGCATTGGAAACCCCGTTTAACACCTTCAGACTGTAATGCGGAATGAACGGCACTGGGCCCCTGGTAGGTAACAGGAATGACGTTTTTCTTTTTAAGCCTGGAAAGAACCTCTGCGTTTGAGGCTATTCCTGAAATAATCCGATCCGTATGGAGAACACTATCATACATGCTTCCCAGGGTAATAACGGTTTCGACTCCGAGTTGGCGGCAAAGGGAAAACAGTTCATCTGCAAAACGGTACCATTGCAGATTGGGTTCGGCGGCTTCCAAGACCACAAGATCATTGGGGCCTGATTCGATTCGGGCGGCATAAAATGTGCCGCCCGGAGGTGCAAGGTGCTTCATAATTCCGGCTTCTATATCTACTTCAGGACGATTGATATCATAGAGGTAGAAGATATCCGGATTGATCCTGGCAAAAGGCTGCGCCTTCAGCTTGCGGATTAAAAAAAAGGCCATACCTCTGGAAACGTCCATGGCATTGCCCCAGCCGTCAAAGCCCATAATCAAAAGAGGCGTTTGCAGATCAGGCCATTCCGTCACGTGGATACCTTGTGTTTTCATAACCATACCTTGGCATTCAGATAATGGAAAGTCAAGGCGATCGCTTGCTCCATTTTAACCGTTTTTATTGGTTTTTGGCAAAATAGCCCTAAAGATTTCCTGTTTTTCTACCGATAATAGAATAAAGTTGTTAAAAAGGCAAACCTCTCGAAAGAGTGGGACGCAAAGCCTCCGGCCCGGTGATGATGGGTAGCGGGGTTGCCCAGCTATTGGACAAATTGCTTTAAAGCCCATTCTTTCTTCAAAGAGGATGGGCTTTTTTCTTCTGGGTTAGGTATTATCAAGTTAACGTTAGGTATGACTATCGTGGTACATTTAACACTGACGGACCTTCTTACTAATTTATGACGGTTTCGTAAAAAGGAGAGCGCATTATGAAGATTACAGGTTCTTACAATAATTATCTGATTTTAAGCAACCTCTTAGCACCCCTTGGTGTAAAAAATTCCGGAAATCTAATAATGGGTGTCTTCGTATCATCCATGAATAATCTTAAAAACAAAATCGACAACCAAATTTTTTCAAAAGAATCTGCTGCTGCCATAAATCAACTTGGAAATATGGTTGCAGGCCTCTCCTCGAAAGCTAAAAAATTGACCCTTACTGATATGCATTCCGTTTTCAACGACCGGTCGGCAATATCTTCTGATTCCAATGTGTTAACAGCATCAGCTTATGATGCTTTATCTCTGGATATCGGCGCAGAAGAAGCCACCTATAACATTTCGGTTGCACAAATTGCCCAGAACCAAGAAAACATCGGCCTGGAACTGAATAAAGCCGATGTCAGCGGAGTCACCTTAGGGACTAATACCTATAATATCAATGTGAACGGTCAAGATTACGAACTTAGCATTGAGGTGATGGATGGCGACACCAATGAGGCTGTTCTGCAAAAAATGGCAACGGCCGTCAATGAAGCCGGCCTAGGAGTGACCGCCAAAGTTGTTGCCGGCAGCGGGGCGGAAACACAACAACTGGTAATCAGTTCTGATAATACCGGCTTGGCCGCGGCCTTTTCGGTTTCTGACATATCAGGCAACGCTATCGCGGCAACGGCGGTAGAGATTGTTGCAACCGAGGCTCAAGACGCTCAATATACTGTTGATGGAACAGGCTATACCTCTGGTTCCAATACGATCTCTTTGGATGATGGGATGGTCACGGTAAATTTGAAAGGCGTTGGAGAGTCGACCTTGGAGATAGCTCCTGATGCAAACACCGTCAAAAATACAATATCCGCCTTGGTATCAGAAATCAACGCCTTGGTTGGTTTTTTGGAAAGTAACAGCGATTATATCAAAGATGAGGTGCTCTCATCTGTTAATGCATATATTGATGACCATCACAGTAAACTTGAATCCTTTGGTATCACCCTGGGCGATGATGGCAAGCTTGGAATTGATAACACCAAACTGACAGAGGCTATCGATCAGAATCCGGCAGGTATTAAAGAAACCTTCGCAGGATTTGATGGGTTGGCTGTGCAGTTTAATAATTATGCTTCCAGGATAACTACCGACAATCCTTTTAATTACGCCAAAGAAGCAGACAATGTGGATTTATACTCTATGGGCCAAACTTACAGCTTATCCGCTGCAACGTCAAAGAATCTTTTAGAGGGTACGCTGCTGAACATGATTGTTTAGACGATGCTTCTATAAAATAAAGCCTTAGCAAAAAATAATTATCCTCATAGACGAAATATATCGGTTGAAAAAATGATATTTCAACCTGCGGACAAGCCTGGATCGTTAGAAATCCGAGTTGATCATCCTGCACAAATGAAAATATTTGCAGTTCGGGTTCGACTATGTTATTCCAATATAGGGTCATAATATCAGTTGAATATTACGGTAAAATCTACTCGGCTCCCGTCAGCCGATTAGATCATCGCCTTTACTTTCGATGGAGAATAAGCAATGGATGTAAAACTTGTTAATCCATTTATAATTGCTACGATAAATGTTTTAGAAACAATGGCATTTGTTAAGGCAAAAGCTGGAAAACCTCATCTCAAAAAAGATAATGTTGCCCAAGGAGATGTTTCGGGTATTGTTGGCTTTACCGGTGAGGCAAACGGAACGGTTTCCGTCACTTTTGATGAAGCATGCATTTTAAAAATCGTTTCCAACATGTTTGGAGAGGAAATGGTGGAAATAAACAGTGAAATTGCAGATGCTGTGGGTGAATTAACCAACATGATATCCGGTCAGGCCAGAAAGGAGCTGGAAGAAATAGGCAAAGTATTTCAAGGGGCTATTCCTACGGTGATTACCGGTAAAAACCATAAGCTTGAAACTATGACCAAAGGCCCCAAAATTGCGATACCTTTCAAAACAGAATTCGGAAGTTTTACAATCGAAATATGTTTTGAAGGTTAATCCTAAATAAAACCGTGTTACGATTATGATCGATTTAAACGAGATGACCGTACTGATCGTGGATGACATCATCACCATGTGCAAATCGATACATCGCATGATGAAGACCATCGGGTACGGGGACCAGTTTTTCTATGCCTATAATGGCAGAGAAGCTTTGCGCATCATGCGCAAAGAGCCTATCGAGTTGGTTTTGATGGACTACAATATGCCCGAGATGCAAGGCGGTGAAGCCTTAGGCATTATTCGGGAGGACAGGATTTTAAGGGATATACCGGTAATTATGATTACGGCCCAGGCCTACGCGGACTATGTGGCCGAGGCGGCCGAGTCCTATGTTGATGCCTTGATACTGAAGCCCTTGACCATCAAGTTATTGGAGAACAAGGTTGCCGATGCCGTTGCCAAGGCCAACAATCCTCCTCCCATTGTCGCCCATCTTAAGAGAGCCCGGGATTTTGAAGATGAAGGCGAACTGGATATGGCCATCCAAGAAGCCTTGCTGGCCATGGAATTGGATCCGGATTCCTCCCGAGCCATCCGTGAACTGGGCCATTTTCATTTAAAGAAGGATGATTTAAAAGAGGCTGAAAAGTGGTTGTTGCAGGCCGCCCGGATGAATGAAATGGATGTGATTGCTTTCCATAATCTTGGGGAGCTGTATCTCAAGCAGGATGAAATTGACAAGGCTCATCATTACTTTGAAAAAGCCATGGAGATCAGCCCGCGCCACCTTGACCGCGGGATCAGTTTTGGCAAGACCCTGATCCAAAGGAAAATGATTCCCAGAGCCATTAAGGTATTTACCCAGGCTTTCAAATTTTCGAAAGCGCCTTTAGAGCTTCAGGAGGAAATTGCTGATTTTTGTCTTGAGAGCGGAGCCGGCGAGTATGCCGCTTCCCTTATAGAGGGGCTGATCAGTCGACTGCCGCAGCGGACGGATCTTTTTTTTAAGCTGGGTAAAGCATGGGAATCTTTAGGTGATGTCAAAAAAGCATTGCCCTATTTGGTTGAAGCGGAAAAAAATGACGCCGAAGACCTGGAAGTTAAACTCCACCTTGCCCGGAATTATTTAACTTTAGGCAAGCCCATTTGGGCTGAAAGAGCCTTGAAGAGATTGTTAAAGATCGATGCGGACCACAAAGAAGCCCAAGAGCTTTTGAAAACCTGTCTTAAAATGTGAGGGAGCAGCCCATGGCCAGCGCTAAAGAATTGCTTGAAGTTTTAATAAAAATTACTACCGTCTCCCATAATCAGCACCTCGATTTCAAGGAGAAACTACAGCATATTATCCTTGAAATTGTCCGGCACATGCGCGTCAAAAGCGGCTCTATCATGCTTGTGAAAGGCTCTAAGAACATTAAAGTTGTGGCCTCGACCAATACCGAATTGATCGGCATAAAGCAAGGTCTCGATCAGGAATCTCCCTCCGCCTGGGTTTGCATACATAAAGACATTTTGTATGTCGAAGATATTTCCACCAGTGATATTTTTCCGGCGCGTTTTGAGCACTATGAAGGATGCGCCTTGTTGCTGGCACCTATCATAGTCAAAAATAAGGTTATTGGTATCATAGCGGTAACGGATAAGATCGGTGAGGATTATTTTCCCCAAGAGGAACAGAAATCCCTGTTAATTTTAGCGGGGCATGTCATCGGTGCTCTTGAAAATCAACGCCTGACAG
>NZ_JAZFTO010000110.1:0-20782 GCF_036446775.1 Candidatus Desulfatibia sp. | reverse complement strand
GATGATACTATCAGAGCGGTAAAAGCCGCCGTGGCGATGCAGCAAAAAGCAAAAGAGATCGACCGGGTCCTGGCAACCCAAAATGGACTTAGACTTAAAATTGGGATTGGTATTGCTACAGGAAGCGCGTTTTCAGGCATTATAGGCTCATTGAGGATAAAGGAGTTTACCTCCATAGGCATGCCGGTTAATATTGCCGCTCGACTGCAAGGAATGGCCAGGGCGGAGGAGATTCTTATTTGCGACACAACCTTTCAAAAGCTTTCCGGCAAGATAGATGCAAAACCCCTGCCTCCGGTGGCCGTCAAAGGGCTTGACGGACCCATTACCGTTTACAGGGTAAAATACTGAGACCTTTGAAAAACGCCCCCTTTTGCTCTCCGAGGCGTAGGCTCGCCTCTACGAGCCGGAGGCCCAATTCCGGCGCACGGTTAAGACCAATATGCTGAAAGCCGGCGTTGATATCTCCTGTTCGAATCCCTTTTTGATTTTTCGTGATCGGGAGAATATCTGCGTAGCCTTCTTTTCTTGACAAACCAGTATCTTAAAGCTAATATCAGCAGAACCCCAACCCGAACCATAGGAGCATCCCATGACACTCACAAAAGCCCACGTGATCGACGCCATAGCCAAAGCCAACGGATTTCCCCACAAGAAAGCATCCGAGACCGTCGAGACCCTCCTGGAAATCATCAAAGCAACGCTCGCATCCGCGAGGACGTCCTGGTAAGCGGATTCGGCAAGTTCTGTGTGAAACAGAAAGAGGAACGCAGGGGCAGAAATCCAGCAACAGGCGGTGATATGACGCTTGCGGCCAGGAAGGTTGTTACGTTCAGGTGTTCTGGGATATTGAGGGAGCAGATTAATAATACGTGAATCCAATTTTGACAGCCCTATTTTCCAATGCAACCCCTGATACTGCTGGTGCTTGCTCCTTAAAGAAAGGGTCAGAGGTTTAAATTATGCCTTGAAAATTGCTATCGAGACTTGATTTTGAGAATCTTATGGCGGGCTAAATAAAGTTTTGGATTGACGATTGCAAACCCCAATCTTTACCGCATGTGAGGTGGCCTGGATGCTTGATTCCACAAGCGTCTGATATTTATTGCTCTTACAGTCGCCTGTCATTGACAAAACAAAAACCTTTTTTCTCAGCCCAATTTAATCCCGCACATTCTCCTAATTCACAGGCCTTTTGCAAATCTTTACATGCACGATCTTCCCTGCCTAAATTCAGGTGGCTCATACCCCGGTTGTTGTAAGCAAAGGTAAAATTCGGGTTAAGTCTTAAGACCTGGCTATAATCCTCTATAGCTCGTTGATACTGGCCTAAATTAATATAGGCAAGCCCCCGGTTGTTGTAAGCATAAACATGCTTGGGGTCAAAACGGATGGCCTTGTCATAATCCTCTATGGCCTGTTGATACTGGCCTAAATTAAGATAGGCATTCCCCCGGTTGTAATATGCGTCGAAGTGGTTGGAATCGACTCTTACAGCCTGGCTATAATCCTCAATGGCTCGTTGATACTGGCCTAAATTAAAATAGGCATTCCCTCGGTTGTTGTAAGCATAAACATTATTTGGGTCAAGACGGATGGCTTTGTCATAAGCCTCTAAGGTAACACCAGGTCTTAAAAGAGCTGCGGTCAAGTTCCCGGCAGTATCTATCGCCGTTACCGGCATGGAATAAATAGGAACTGAAAATGCTAAAATTAATATTGCCCATAAAAACACTAACAATTTCTTCATTATTTACCTCCTTTAATGTTTGTTTAATTATTGACTTTTAACTCGAAGCTTTCAGTCCCTACCTTACGACAGGTTTGGCTTTGTCATGAAAATATTAACCTCTTATCCAAGGGATCCAATTTGATCTAAGTTTTTATTATGTCATTAGAACTACCCCCTTTCAATCTAAGACAATTTTTCAGAGAAATTATTCCAGAGAGTCATCGACCTCCGGCAAAGCCCTGACTGTTGGATACACTTACTGAGCATTTTTTCAAATAGCTTAATCATTTCTTTTGCTATTATAACAATGCTCCTCTTATCGTTTATTGTTTTTGCTTACGGATAAAAAAAGCCCGTCTCCAAAAGATGAGACAGGCATTCATTAAAACCGACTGGCAACCCCGCTACCCATCATTACCGGGCCGGAGGCTTTGCGTCCCAATCTTTCAAGAGGTTTGCCTTTTTCACAACTTATTTATTTTTATATTCTGATCTATATCGGCATAAAAAAAGAAACGTTTAGAAGTTTATGTCAAAAAATATGAATAATTTTAATCACAGGCTACATTGTGGTAATTTATGGCGGGTTGTATCGATGCCAAGGAGTTGTGAGATTGATAGATATATGGAATGTTACTGGGTCATTAGCTGAAAACACCATATCTTGAGCAAGAAAAGGCTTGTAAAAAGAACAGATATCTAATGATTCCAGAGCTATGTGATACTTAAAACCTATCTGGCGCTCAGTTTCAGCATTTTAATGAAAACCAGATCATCCCCCTCCCACTATATGTTGTATAATTTTGTTATGAAACAAGGCGGTCTTGAATTGACGATTTCTTGCCTGAATGTACACCAAGGAATTTATTGGGTCAATAGCAGATTCGGAACCCCAATCATGCCATAATGTGCAACACTGCAAACTTTTCTGTTTAAAAAAGTTCTTTACTTTCCCGAACCGAAATATTTAAATAAATAACAATTCTGACAACTTATAAGCGTTTTGGAGGTAAAAAATGAAAGCAATCGGCTACATTAGAGTGTCCACCGACGAACAGGCCAAGGAAGGAGTCAGCCTCGAAAACCAAGAGACCAAAATAGAGTTTGACAAGTATGATTCTATTTTAAAAGAAGTCGAAAAATTGGCGGATGAAAAAATGAGACCACTTGATTTACAAATTCTTTATATGTTGAAAAACCAATAACCAATAACGGATAACAACCAATTGAGTTTTAACTCAATTAATTTTAGTCTTTGAGTCTGACGGAACTGCCCGGTTTTATTTGGTCACCGGAAATAACAACAGCCTCAGCTTTGTCCTCAGAAACAGCGATTATCTCGACTTCACCTGTCTTTAGTCCGGGAACGGAAAACCGCTGGCCCTGGGCGCCCTGAAATACATTGCTGATGTCATAAACTTCAAGTATGTCACCTTGCTTCAGCCCGACTCTATTTCCCGATGATATGATTATTTCGTTGTCATTGACCGCTATTAGAAACCCTCTCCATGGTTGGAACTTAACGGCATCACACACCGCTTCGCTCATGCTGGATGCAATCTGCTCAAAAGCCTCTTTGAAAATTATTGCATTGGTCTCATTGTTTTTGCCCATCTCCTCGAAGTCCAGTTCCTCGACTTCAACTTCATGGATGAAATTTTCATCCAGAATCTTGGCGCCGGTTTCGGTGTCGTATACTGCTATTGCTACCTGCACCTGCACATATTCATAGGTGTCCTTAAACCAGAGCAGGCCTTTTTCTTTCTGATTACGACTGATCGAGATCAGCGTGCCGGTTACTATTGAATTCAGCCCCAGATTTCTGCCTGTTTTTGCCAGTTGAAAGTTGTCGATCCGTCCTGAGGCCTCTTTGTGCGGCTCAAGCAGATAATCAGGATGTTCGGCATCAGCCGGCTGCACCATCAGGATGCCGGAACATTCCTCTTTAATGTTTGCTGCAAGATAATTGACAAAGTTTTTGTCAAATTGTTGATCAGGAAATAACGTTTTGTTTTCAAACAGAGTTATGCCGATTTTTTTTGTTAAATTAGCATCCGGGGCTGATATATTACGGATCATTCCCTTGGTGGCCTTGGTGATGGTTGTAACAGGTGAACACCCTGTAATCAGCGTCAAAAAAATTATCCAAAATAACAATAGAACAACCGGGCGCACCCTTGGCGCAACAAATTGAAGACCCTGCAGCAAGCTGCAGGGAATCTTCGACTGTAAGGAATTCTGCCAATTTTTTGATTCGCTCGCTAACCCCGCAGCAAGCTGCGGGGAATGCGCTCGCTGTGGCAGTGCAATATTTTTAAACATCATTTTTCCCTTTCGTATACTGCGGTAACTTTGGTGGTAATACCGCCCCTTGCTGAAAAATCTCCAGCCACTTCCATAAATTTAGGGTCGAGTACCTTAACCAAATCATCCAGAATCCGATTAACCACATGCTCATAGAAAATTCCCACGTTTCTATACTGCAACAGATAAAATTTCAAAGATTTCAATTCAATAATCTTTTGGTTGGGTCTGTATCTAATTGTAATACACCCAAAATCTGGAAGGCCGGTCATGGGGCATACCGATGTATATTCGGGTTGTTTGATCACAATATCAATATCTCTTTGCAGGCGATATTGATAATCCAACGGATCAAGCATGTCGGTTTTAATAGTGTCCGGACTTTCTGTATTATTGATAGTCTTTTCAAACGACGACGGCATTTATTGCTCCATTAAGCTTTAATGTAATAGTTCAGCCACCAAGACACAAAGCCACTAAGATTATTGAACTAATTTAAATTGTCCGATTGGTTTTATGGGTTTAATTAGTTTTATTTGTTAACCAACCAAACCAATGGAACCAATTTAACCAATAAAACTGAATCATTAAGGTTTATAATTCAAACATGTTCTTTGTGCCTTTCAGCCGTCGTAGCTAAAGCTACTATGGGCGAAGTCGGCTTGTGTCTTAGTGGCTGCACCGAAAGCCTTTTACGAAACTATCAATAGATTATTAAGCAGCTAATGTCAAATAGACTGTTTAGCCTGGATTTTTCATGCAAAAATGCCTGGCCGGAGAATCTTGACAAGCATGTACTATTCTGATAACAGGTCAGAATTATTGCAAATAGGAATTTATTTCGTCATATAAAGCCACGTCCTATGGGCGTGTATTCTTTACAAAAAAGGTATGACAAATGGCATCTATGGATGAACAGATTTTAAAGGTAACCAAGGAAGTTGTCGTTAAGTTTATTGAGGCCGGAAGAGTCTCCCCGGCCGGCTTTAATGACACATTTAAAAATGTTTACAACACTGTCAAAGAGACAGTACAAGGTTCAGATAAAGCGCCTGAACCAGAGGATGAGACAGAAGCGTAATTAGGCTAATTCATTTCACCCCAACTCTTCCCGCTCTTCACATTCACCTTAAGCGGTACTTTGAGGGTCCAGATCCCTTGCATGGTTTCTTTTACAAGGCTTATCAAAGTCTCAAGCTCTTGGGGTGGAACTTCAAAGACAATCTCATCATGCACTGAAAGCAGCATGGCAGCTTTCAGACCTTTTTCCTCGAACCGAGCGTTTACCTTGATCATGGCAAGTTTGATAAGGTCCGCGGCCGTCCCCTGTATCGGCGTGTTGATGGCAGTACGTTCGGCAAACTCGCGGACGGTTTTATTGGAGCTGTTGATATCCGGCAAAAGCCTGATGCGACCGAGCAGTGTGCTGGTTTTTTGGGTCTTTCTGGCAAATTTGACGGTTTGTTCCATAAACTGTTTAACACCTTTGTATCTGGCAAAGTAGTTGTCTATATAAGTTTTTGCCATTTTCCGGCTGATTTCGAGTTCTTTGGAGAGGCCATAAGGGCTCATGCCGTAAACGATGCCAAAATTGATTACCTTGGCCTGCTGCCGAAGATCGCGTGTAATCAACAACGGAGACATCTGAAACACTTCAGCTGCAGTACGGTTATGGATGTCTTCATCATCCTTGAAGGCCTGTATCAAGATTTCATCATCGGCATAATGCGCCAGGATTCGCAATTCTATCTGAGAATAATCGGCGGAAACCAGTATCCATCCTTTTCTGGGCATAAAAGCCTTGCGAATTTCCATGCCTTCATCGGTGCGGATCGGAATGTTTTGAAGATTCGGACCCGAACTGCTCAATCGACCGGTAGCGGTAACCGTCTGATTGAATGATGTATGGATACGTCCGGTTTCCGCATGCATCAGATCCAGCAGAGCGTCCGTATACGTTGATTTTAGTTTGGCCAGAGTTCGATGTCTCAAAATCACCTCGGGAAGCTCGTGGTGGTCTGCAAGCACTGTCAAGACGTTAACATCTGTAGAATAGCCTGTTTTTTTTCTTGTTTTTTTCTGAACCGGCAGTTTCAGTTTTTCAAAAAGAATGTGTTCAAGCTGCCGGGATGACTTTATGTTGAATTTTTGCCCCGCTATTGAATATATCCGGTCTTCAAGCTTCTCAAGCTGATGTTCAAATGATTTTGAAAGCTGCCGCAGCCTCTCCTCGTCCACGCATATACCTGTCATTTCCATTGCCATCAAAACAGGCACAAGGGGCATTTCCACTTTTTTCATGAGCTCCGTCAGTTCTAATTCTTCCAGCAGAGGGGCAAGGATTTTAAAGGCTTTTAAGGTAATGTCCGCATCCTCGCAGGCATAGGGAACGGCTTTCTCCAGCGGCACCTGGGCAAAGCTGATGGCCTTTTTGCCTTTGCCGGTTACATCCTGGTAGGATATGGTCTTGTAATCCAGAAAATCGAGAGCAATCTGATCCAGGTTATGGGCTCGTTTGGAAGGATTAATCAGATAGGATGCCAGCATGGTATCAAAGAAAATGCCGGCGAGGTTGATGCCATAGCGCTTGAGAACTATCCAGTCGTATTTGATATTCTGGCCGATTTTTTTGATATTCGGGTTTTCCAGTACTGGTTTCAGGCGATTTAACACATCCGAGAGCTCAAGCTGCGGGGGTGCTTCCGGATATTCGTGGGCCAAAGGGATGTAAAAGGCTTTGTCAGGTTTCACTGCAAAAGACAGCCCCACAAGCGCCGCCTGCAGAGGGTTTTTGGATGTAGTTTCAGTGTCGACCGAGAGTATGCTGGTGGATTCAAGCAGGGTGACCAGATCAATAAGCATATCAATATCCAGCACCGCCTGGTACTGCTTTTGAGAAAGATCCGTTTGCTTGGCAAGCGCGTGCTGCAATTGCCTGAATTCCAGGTTTTTAAAAAGCTCGGCCAGCCGGGTATTGTCCGGGGCTTTGTATAGAAAAGTTTCAGGATCAAACGATAACGGCACCTTGGTGTCGATTGTAACCAGGTCTCTGCTCAGGTAAGCCTGTTCTTTGTTTTGGACGAGGTTTGCATGCTGTTTCTTTTTGGTAATCGTATCAACCTGCGCATATAACTGCGGCATGCTCCCGAAAGTTTTAATCAATGCAAGGGCCGTTTTCGGCCCGATTCCGGGTACACCGGGGATATTATCGGCTGCATCACCGGCAAGTCCCATGACATCGATCATCTGGTGCGGTTCCACTCCATAAGCCTCTCTGACGGCATCAAGATCCATGGTTTTATCCTTCATGGGATCCCAGACAATGGTTTTTTCGGATATGAGCTGCACGAAATCCTTGTCACCCGTAACCATAACAACAAAGAATCCGGCTTTTTCAGCCCAGCGTCCAAAAGTGCCGATAAGATCGTCCGCCTCATAACCCTGCATTTCAACGACCTTGATGTTGAATCCCCTGGTTACGTCCTTTATGTGCGGAATCTGAACCGACAAATCGTCCGGCATGGGAGGGCGATTCGCTTTGTAATCTTTGTAGATCTCATGTCTGAAGGTAGGGCCTTTGGCATCAAAAAACATAACCATATACTCCGGAGCTCGATCTTGAATAAGCTTTAAGAGCATGCGGGTAAATCCGAAAACAGCATTGGTAGGGAGACCTTTGGAGTTGGTTAAGCCCCGGATGGCATGATAGGCCCGGTAAATATAGGCGCTGCCGTCTACTAAATATAATGTTCTATTTTTACTCATAAGAATTCGGGTTTTGAATTGTGAAATAAAATCGTGTTACGATTTTATGAAACGCGGCTACGCCGCTTTGTTTTTCGAAAGTTTTACCATGCTTTTAAAGCGGGGTAAAACTTTCTCTATTTTTTTTAACTCTATTAGGGTATCATTTACAGCGTGAAACAGCAAGAATCTATGGAGGAGTCGCATTATGGAATCAGGGAGAATAATTACAGCAGACAATGAAATCAAAGAGATGCTCGAACAGACCAAGACCATAGCGATATTGGGTTTAAGCCCTAAACCGCAAAGAGATTCTTATATGGTCGCCAAATATCTTCAGGCGAAGGGGTACCGGATTATTCCGGTCCGGCCGGGCCAAAAGGAGATGCTGGGGGAAAAAGCATATGCTTTCCTTGACGATATCAAAGAGCCGGTCGATATGGTCGACGTCTTTAGAAATCCTGCCCAGTTAATGCCCCATGTGCACGAGGCGTTGCGCCTTAAGCCCAAAGCCTTCTGGATGCAATTGAATATCGAAAGCCGGGAGGCGGCAGACCTTTTAACGGCAGCCGGCATCAATGTTGTCATGAATCGCTGTACCAAGATAGAATATGACAGGTTATTTGATCGGTGAAGCGTCGCTTTAGACTTGCGAGCGGATGTACGTTATCCTATATATCGTGCGAAGCGATACTGGATACTGGATACTTGCTGAAGTGAAACGGAAATCCCGACTCGCCGGGGATGCTGGATAAATAAATAATAGAATTACCTTAATTTTAACCAGAATCCAGGAACCAGCATCCAGTATCTGCCAGTTTTTGCATCGAGGGCGATATAAAAAACTTAACCTAGATTTTGAGCTATTAAGCTATCAGAACATATAAGTCGAAATACAGAGAAAAACGCCGCAGAGCCCGGCAAAACAACTGCCACTGCTGCGACCGGTCTTTGCCTTTCTGTTGGAGATGCCGTTGTGGGTTCAGTATATGCCAGGACTGCATGCTGGAAAATCTCTGGGGAATGTCGTGTAACGGAATTACCTGGCAGTGCCCGGATTGCGGTGGGCAGAATGGATTTGGTAATCAGTAAAGATGATGGCGTCGTAAAAAGCCGAATTCATCTTGTTTTAGGGTAATAGTTCACCGCAGAGTCGCAGAGAGCGCAAAGGGTTATTTTTTTTTTGCTTTCCGCTGAGAGGCCGGAAAGCAAAAAGATCCATCCCATGCCGATTAGTACTCTATGAGCTTTAAACAACAGTTTTTTTCTGCCTCTCAGCAGAAAGAAAAATATTCATTGTCTTTGCGTCCTCTGCGACTCTGCGGTGAACTTTTAAGTTTTAGGTGTTAGCTCGGCCAGCCGGCGAGTTTTGTAGGGAAAGTCCGCTCTCTGAATATCTTCCAGGACGTCCCTTTTTTTCTGAATTCAAGCCGTTTGAACCTGTCGGAACGAAAAGTGTTGCTGCTGTAACTTTGCTTAAAATAGGCGAAAGCCTTGCGGCTATCAACTTGTTTTACTTTAAGGCCGGAAATCTTGATTGAAATCCATCGGTAATTCTTATTCAGCCTGCCTTTATAACTTTTCCAAGCGGCACGGTCTTTACCGCCGCTTTTGAATGCCGGGTGGTAATAGGCAATATAAGCATTCAGCTTTTTGCCCTCCCAGGCTTTACGCCACGACTTCACCAGTGAAGCAATGCGGGTTTTATCTTGCGAAACAGGGCGGGGTTTGGCTTTTGCACTGACGATGCTCACCTTCTTTTCATCCCACTCGCGCTTTACAAGCACCAGAAGGTTTTTACCCGGTCCGGCCAGGTACAGCCTGGACACCCCCTGAATATTGCCGGCCTCTTTTATGCGAACTGTGCCCGTGGCAACAACCCGTTCGCCAAAACCGAGCACGGTGAGTGAACTGAAGTCACTCTTTAAATGGGCGTATTTTTCAGGGACCATGGCTTTTTTGAAAAAAGGTATCAGTTCAGAAATATCTCTTTCTACGGTTTTGAAGCGGTAGGGAAGACGCTCTCCAATAATTACGGGGGTTTTTTTAAACTGAATGCGCTTATCCAGGTCCACTATATCATCATTGTTCAAAGCCACACAGCCATTGGTAGAAAAAGGTGAGATTTCCTTGTTGGAACCATGTACGAAGATTCCACTGCCGCCGTTGCCTTCGAACTTGTCAAAGACATCCGGATAGTTCAACCCAAAGGCCCTGTCGCCGAAGATCGTAATTTTATTATCCCGGTAGATCTTTGTGGTGAAATAAATGCCTTCCGGGGTCTTTTCGTCCTTTTCCCGTCTTTTTTTGCCTTGTTTTTCACCGGTTGCGGCTGAATAGCTTTTTATATGCTGGTAGCGGCCGTCATAACGATACAGGTGTACTTTCTGGATGGCCTTTTCCACCAGAATGAGATTGATAGGCTCGCTGCCGGCTTGATGATAAAGGATGGGGCCATCCCACAAACCATCGTTACTGCTCCGCTGCTTTACAGCTTTGGCAAAAACCATGCGGTCCGTCTCTTGGGAAGGAACCGGATGATCGCTGTCGGCCGAAAAGATTTTCAGACCTAAGCCCAGAAGCAATATTGTCGCTCCAAGGAGTATGCTAACAGTTGTCCAACTTTTTTTTGATGATTTTTTGCGGGTGCGCCGGTCAGCTTTTTTTCTCATAGCAAAGCAATGTTTTTATTGAACTGTAATACAGTAAATGTTTTCCGCTTTATAAAACGTTTGATCGACAATGTAGTCCTCAGCAGGGTTCAGGTCCAACACGATCCGCAGTTTTCCTGCTTTACGATGTAAATATGCTCGTACCTGTTTGACCAATCTGCCGTTTGCCGGAATTCTGAACGGCCCCCGCCAGGCAGCGGCATTCATAAAATCAAGCACAATCCTTGGTTTGTCCCCCTCAAATGTCCGGACTCTGGGGAGGGCGTATTTGTTGAGGGCGATAAAAACTTTTTCCCTCTCTTTTTCAATTTCAAATCTAATGCTTTTGACAACGGTTTTGCCGGTTGAAGACTTTTTTTCCTCCAAACCTTGTTGTTGTCGAGTTGCTTTTTGAGTTTTGGTATGGAGCTCAACAATATTCTCAGCTTCCGCTTGAGACCTGGTGTTGAGTTCAGCTACATTGTTAGCTTCCGTTGCTCCTGTCGCAGCTTCTTGATCCTCAACGCTCTGCTCTTCCTGATTTATTTTTTGAGTTTTGGTATTGAGCTCAACTATACTCTCAGTTTCCGCTTGAGACTTGGTATTGAACTCAGCTGTATTCTTAGCTTCCCCTTGAGATTTGGTATTAAGTTCAGCTACCTTGGCGCTGTGATCCGGCCGGCCGGACAGCACTAATGGTTTCCATTTTTCGGAGACGATTTGCCATGTAAAGCCCGTATCTACCATAACCAGCGTTTTTTCACCAATATCCGCAAACATGGGGTGACTATAACGTTGAATGAAACTGACAACAGCTTGTTTTCCCTCGATAAATACCCACAAATCAGATATTTCCACCTGGATGCTGCTGACTTGTTGAAAGAGCTTTGCTTTCTTCTCCCGCCACCTTTCAAGAGCGAGTCCCTTTGATTGAAATCTCGGGCTGTAGAACGACATGTAGGTGTCGATATCCCGGTTTTGCCAGGCCTCGCTCCATGCAAACACTTTTGCGCGAACAGCATCGATATTACCAGCAGACACGATACTTGTCAAGTATAACAGCGTTATACACAGAATCAGGATAGCTGCTGCTTTTTTCATGAGCAACCTTTTGAAGCCGAATTTCTCATGCAACCGACAGAATATCTTCCATCTCCTTTAAGCTGTTAATATAAAACTTGGCTGAAAGCGATTCGTTTTTATAGGCTACAAAAACTGCGTCTGCCGCCTTTGTCGCCATCTCATCCAGCTGCGAATCTCCGATATATAGTAATTGCGCAGAATCTATTTTAAAATATTCCATGATCCTGATCAGCGCAGCAGGGTCAGGTTTGGGGTGCGCTACATCACAGGCGCTGACAATTAAGTCAAAATATCCTTCAAGACCATGCTCGGTGATAATGCGGTCCATGGTGTCGGATCGATTTGTGGCCACAGCCGTTTTGTATTTAGGCTTGAGCTTCGCTAGCAAAGGCTTAAGGTGTGGCTCCATTTCCATGCAGCTTAAAAAAGGAAGATAACTCATTTGTTTTCGATAGGCTTGTGCCGCCTCAAAGCTCTTTGTCTCTGGAAACAGATGGGCAATTGACTGATCAGCAGTGTGCATATGGGAATAGGCAAGTTGTTGGGGGGTCATGGCCGGTCGGCCGAAATGTTCCAATATCTTATTATAATAAGCCATGTTGGCATTGATTGTGTCAAACATGACACCGTCACAGTCAAAAGCAACCACTTCAAAATTTCTCATAAAGACCTATTTTTTTTCAGTCTGCTTTGGTTCAAGAATATTGCCGTAAATACTGATTTGAATCAGCGGCTTTATTTTACTGTCTGTTTTCAGGGAGATCAATGTATAATAGTTGCCTTGCTCTTTTCTTACGTTTTCAACAGATAAGATATACCCCGTCCCTTGAAGATCCTGAGTTTCTTCCAATGTGTAGCGGATATTTTTTTGATTTGATGCCTGGGTACCTATAATTTTGAACGGGTATTTTTTTTCAGGAATTATTTGCACGACCGTCTTCAGCGGCTGTCCGGCATACCCCATCAGGCGGACTCTTTTAGGAGAAATGGAAACAAACTTTTCAACCTGGCCGCTGACTGTCAGGATCACCCGCCGATTTTTGGGGTCATTGGTTTTAACCGTTATATTTTTTTTAAGCCTCTGCCCCCCTTTGCCGTTAGTGGTAACTTTAATTCTGATTTTTCCCTCGCCGCCGGGAGGGATCTGTCTCGGGTAAGAGACAGCCGTACACCCTCAGTCAGTAGTGACCTTGTTAATCTTTAGGGTTGCATCGCCTTTGTTTTGCAGGATGAAATCATGCATGATTTCAGTGCCATCAACAACTTGTTTAAATGTATAATACCTTTCCGGGAAATAGACGGACGGCGATTTAGAGTCTTTTTGGCCGGCTCCGAAAGAGCCGGCTGCGGCAAACAGCATGCAAGTTGCAATGACAATAATAAATGATCTTTTGAGTTTCATCGCAAACAATCTTTTTTTTGCTTAATTGAAATTTTAAGTTGCATCTTATTGAAAGTCAAGGCGCAACTTTACAGCCGGAGTCACCCAGATCCACCCTTTTTACTATGGCTGTATCGGTATCCACCAGGCAGAAGCCGGGTAAACCGTCTTTTCCCATAATCTCTCCGGGATTCAGCAGGATGGTCTGATCAATATTTTTTTGCATGTATTCGTGGGAATGTCCGAAACAGACCAGCTTATAATTGCCGGTGCAGGCCAGGCCTTCTCCCACTGCTTCCTGATGGGTAAATGCCAGCTTAAAGCCTTCTATGTCCACCTGTCCGACAAGTCCATGAAAAGCAACATTTGTCATACTGGTCAGTGAAAACTTTGTCAACAGGTGTTGATCTCCGTCGTTGTTCCCGAAAACGCCGTGAACCGGAATTCCAGCATCATGCAGCTCTTTCAGCATAAAAGGTGCCACAAAATCACCGCAGTGAATTATCATGCCGGCATTTTCATTTTTTATGATTGCCAGGGCTTCACGCAATTTCCAGATATTATCGTGGCTATCACTCATTACGGCAACAATCACTTTTTAACCTCTTTTCTAATTAAATCGGATTACGATTTTACATTCATTTTAATAATTTAAAACTTTTCAATATTTTGTTTGCGCACATTTAAGGTAACACAAACGGCAATTAGTTCAAAGCAGAAATTAAAACGGCCAAGAGGCCAATAATCGACATTTTTTACTGTCCGCCGTGTCGCTATAATTTCAGGGTAAGCTTTAAGATCTCACGCTGAACCTGCTGTTGAAAAGGGGTGCGCTTAGGCCGCTAATATTGGGTTTGGGTGGCGGGATCATCGAACTGCCGGCGGTCTTTGCCGGAGCGTCTATGGCCGTATTTCTTAATGAAATTTTCCAAATGTGCAGTCTGATCTTCTGTAAGTTCACCAAATTGCACACAACATTGCCTTATTGCTAAAGAATTGCTTAGGAGTTTTTTGTCAGTTTTGAAATCTGCAATGGCTTTTGACTTTATCTTCCGCACATAAAGACCTGAGCCGGAATACAATATGTCAACTTTCAGCGGTCCGCATATTTGCTCTTCTTGGCCGATATACCTAAATGCAAAACCATCTCTGTTAATGTCTCGGATTGGGCCTATTTTTTTGTAATGGTCTGATTTGACGGATGCAAATGCACCGCCCCTTAATTTAAATCGATCTCGTTTCCTCCTTTCGATAAAATCTTTTCTATCCATCATGGTAGCTCCCTTAATTGTAATCCAGCTACAATTTGCATGCCAAATGTCGGTTTTCGTTCATTGAAATATTCAAAGCGCTTATGTTACGAGGACTTACGAGGGTTCTTTGAACGGATTTGATAGGCTGTTTACAATGGACGGCAATAAAAATTGCACATAAAAATGTGCATAAGGCAGAATTTTGTGTGCAACCCCAAAAAATGAAAGGGGCGGTGGAATCAATTCCCCGCCCCCGATTCTTTTGCCTTACAGAGTACCAGGTATCATAGTCTTAAAGCGATCTCCTTAAAGGATGGCCTGGATCTTATTGCGCTCAATGAGTTTGAGCGTAGTTTCGCTATTTTTCAGGTCGGTCGTCAACATGGCCGCAAGCCCTTTGTTCAACGGGGCATATGACATTTTTTTTGTCGAACTTGACGGTCGTTTTACATCATAAAGAAAGGGTCGACATCTGCGATGACCTTAATGCTTCGGCTGCTGATTTTTGCCCTGTTCTCAAACAGTATTTGCTGAAGAAAGCGGTGCAGAGGGCCTACTTTCAGCCCCTTTAAAAGGATCTGCCAGCGGAAGTGTTTTGCGACCCGCGGAAGTGCGGCTTCAATGGGCCCCAAAACTTGCACGTACTTTAAAAAAGTGGTGTCGTTTCTTAAAAGATCATGACAAAGATCACCTATGGCCAGAGCATGTTGTCGCGTTTTTTCCTTGTTTTTTCCAGAAATTTTAAGCTGCACCATGCGTGCAAAAGGAGGGTAGTTCAGCGATTTCCGAAAATGTATTTCCTGGTGGTAAAACTTTTTAAAGTCCTGGTCCGTGGCCGACAATATGCTGAAATGGTCCGGGTTATAGGTCTGAAGAATCACGCGGCCGGGAACTTTTCCCCGCCCGGATCTTCCCGAAACCTGGGCCAAAAGCTGAAATGTGCGTTCACTGGCTCGAAAATCCGGAAAGTTTAAGGATAAATCGGCACAGATTATGCCGACCAGGGTAATATTGGGGAAATCATGACCCTTGGCAACCATTTGGGTGCCGACAAGTATATCGATGGTTTGATTTCTCAAGCCTTTTAGAATTTTTAAGATGGAGCCCTTGCGCACGGTGGTATCGCGATCCATCCTGGCTACCCGCGCATCCGGGAAAAGGGCCTTGACGGCCGCCTCCACTTTCTCAGTGCCAAGGCCCAGCAGGCTGATTTTATTAGAGCCGCAGCTTAAGCAATTTGAGGTCGCCGCCAGTGTAAATCCGCAGTAATGACACTTATAGGCACGGGCACCCTGGTGCAGTGTCAGGGAAATATCGCAATTTTTGCATCTTATGGCTTCGCCGCAAGCCCAGCAGACCGGGTAGCTGGCAAAACCTCGGCGATTCAAAAAAAGTAGAACCTGCTTGCCGTGCTCAAGAGTCTCTTTGATGGCGGTATGGAGCTGGGGAGTGATAAAACGTCTGATCCCCCGTGTATCCCTATATTTGCGGAGGTCGACGACGGTAATTTCAGGCATAGGTCGTTGTTCGACACGCTGTTTTAATGTAACTTGTGTGAATTTAGCTTTAGTAACGTTATAGTATGACTGAATCGAAGGCGTAGCAGACCCCAGCAGGGCCACACAATTATGAAGTTTGGCCCTCACCACGGCAAGATCTCTGGCATTGTATCGCAAACCGCTATCTTGCTTGTAGGATGTGTCGTGTTCCTCATCTACGATGATAATACCGATATCTGCAAACGGCGCAAAGATGGCAGATCTGGCTCCGATGGCAATAGTCACTTCTTGACGCGCGATTCGTAGCCACTGATCATAACGCTCTCCCGCAGAAAGTCCGCTATGCAGAATCGCAACACATTCACCAAACCGGGCCCGGAAGCGTCTCTCCATCTGGGAAATAAGTGCAATTTCCGGTACCAGGACCAGTACGCATAAACCACGTTGCACAGCCTCGGCGGCCAAGTGCAGGTAAACCTCTGTTTTGCCGCTGCCGGTAACGCCGGCCAACAGACAGGTAGCAAATCCTTGGCCCAGCAAGCTTAATACCTTTGAAATTGCGTTTTGCTGTTCGTTGTTAAGTATATGAGCCGTGTCGGGTCTGATCGGTTCGCCAAACGGATCCCGATAGACCTTTTTCTGCAATATCGAGACATATCCGCCTTTTTCCAAAGAATTGATTATTCTGGGCGCAGACGGTACCAATGCTTTTAATCTTTGAACCGAGATTTCACCTTCATCTTGGATGGCAGCCATAATCTTTTTGCTGGCCCTGGATAGCTTTTTGAAAGAAACATCCGAGCCGGGCATAGCGACATACCGTTCCATCTTGGCTTTGACGGTTTGACCTTTAAGTTTGCGTTTGCCGGCAATCAGCCCGCGACGCTCCAGGTCGTAAATTAGAGCATTGGGAACATCCTGTTTGAGAGTGCGGCCGAGATCTTTGCGGCGCAAAGGGTTGATTTGAAGCAAATTTAAGATTTCATATTCCAGAGGTGTCACCGCATTCTTGTCGGCATAAAGGATCTGCTCACCTTTTTTAGTAACAGCAAGCGTAACAAAATCGTAAAGATTTAAGCCGCCGGGCAGGGCGGTTTTGATGACATCTCCAATCGGATGCAAGTAATAATCTGCAACCCATTTGAAAAACGGTATCATAGACGCTGGAAAAAGCGGCTTTTCATCAAGGACATCCAGGATAGTCTTTAAATCTTTCTGATAGTTATCCTGGCTATCACCAAGGATATATCCCGTTACCCGGCGCCGGCCAAAAGGGACCAGCACTCTTTTCCCGACAGATACCAGGTCCGCAAGATTTTCAGGTACACTGTAAGTGAATGTGTTGTATACCGGAAGGGCTATGGCTACGTCTATATTGGTAGAAGATGATGTCATGCCGTCTTTTATTTTTTATAACCAGAATAAATTCTTCATAAGAGATGCGGGTTAATCCTTTTCCCTTGACACAAAGCGTGTTTTTCTATAGGCTTTAGTTATCAAAACATCCGTAAAAATTCTATATTTTAATAGTGCCGGGTAGGAAATAAAAATCTTAAAACGTGATGAATGCGATTTTTTTTGCGAATTCATCAAAACATAGCGCCATTATGAACATTTTTCAACCTGTGAGCATCCGTAAAAAACGCGCGACTTTTGAAAGCGGAGATTGATTCAATAAAAGACGGATGATGTTTTAAAGGAGGAGAAGGATATGCGAAAAATTACCAAGCGATCGATAGCCTTTTTTCTAATTGCCGCCCTGGTTTTTGTTCCATTTGCCACAACCGCCGCTGCGGCCGGCCAGACGCAAGACGATGAAATCAGCGGCGGAGCCATGGCGATCGATTTTTTGATTGTCCGGCCGGTGGGTATCGTCTCTGTGGTTTTGGGTACGGCCGTGTTTATAGTATCGCTCCCCTTTTCAGCCCTCGGAGGAAATGCCGGCAGCGCTTTCAACAAATTAGTAGCAGCACCCTTCAGTTTTACCTTTACACGAAAACTTGGACATTTTGAAGAACTGAAGCGAGGAGGTTATTAGACTACATAATTCCGGGTATTATCTTTCTGGCAGTAGCAGTGCTATTAACGATGCGTTTTTTTAAAACTTCTGTAAAAGCCAAATCTTTTTGCCTTTTCGGCCTTTGGCCGCAAATTCAAACCAACTGCATTGCGGATGGTCTGAGACCTTTGAGAAACGCCCCCTTTTGCTCTCCGAGCCGGAGGCCCAATTCCGGCGTCCGGCTCAAATTTTAATCCTCGAATTTCGCATACCCAACAGAGAATCCATAAGATGCAAGGAGGAAAAATGGTAGCCTTAAAAAGTCATGGGATTGACGATTTAACTCAGTTTGCCATGGACGTGATACGGCGCTCAGGAGAGGAGGCGCTTTTATATTATGGTAAAGGAAATCCGCATATTAAATTTGATGAGGAACTTGTTACCGAGGCCGATTTACACATGATGAAATTTTTTGAAGACCAGCTTAACGCTCATTTTCCTAAGCATCAGGTATTTAAAAACAACCAGACAAACCAGGAATACACCCATGATGAAAAGCGCTACCTCTGGATTTTTGACCCTTTAGACGGTGTTGCCAATTTTCAAGCCGGCATTCCCCTCTGGGGTATTTCCCTGGCGCTTATCGAAAATTTCTGGCCCATTTTCGGCGTGTTTTATATGCCGGCAACCGGTGATCTTTTTCACGCCCGGGCCGATCAAAAAGCCTATCTGGACAAAGATGAAATCCACATCTCAGATCAACAGAATATCAACAATGAAAGTCTTCTTTTCACCTACTCCCGGTTTCACCATAGTTATCGTTCGACATTTCCGGGTAAAATCCGCGATTTAGGCTGCACCGGCGCCCACATATGTTATGTGGCCATGGGTCGTGCCGAAGCGGCGATTATTGCCAACGAGTCTTATCAGGATCTTGCGGCCGCCGGTATTATCCTTGAAGCGGCCGGCGGCAAGATCTGCAAAATGGATGGAAGCGATTTTTATCTCAACGAACACCTTGATGGACAAAAAATCAAGGATCATCTGCTGGTCATGGCCCCCGACTTATATTCCCAAGTTCGAAATTGTTTACAGGAAGTATCCTAATTAGTGTCCATCCATGAAACCAAAATAAACATGATTTGTGTCCGTAGTCCATTGTCCGTGGTCAGTTGTATTCGCATTTTTAAATGCTTAGATCGAGCATAGGTTTCAACGATGGTGTTTTCACATCTGCTAGAATTTGCAGCATTTTATATCCGATACTACGGACAACTATCAACGGACATTACCCCCAAGTAACTCAATCGGAACATATTTATGGAAACAGCTATAGAAGGAGGTAAATGTGATTGCGCGGATCGATCATATTTCCATAGCAGTTAAAAATTACGAAAAAGCCCGCTTTTTTTTCCAGGACATATTAGGAGCCGTGCCCGGTGCCGGTGCCGATAATCATGATAAAAATTTTTTCTGGCAAATCTTTTCGCTGGGAGATCTTTCACGCTTCGAGCTGATCTATCCTACCGGTCCGGACGGGCTTTTAAAAAAATTTTTAAAAAATAACAAAGCAGGCGGTTTTCATCATCTTACATTGCAAACACCGGATATTCAAAAAGTCCAACAAACCCTTGAAAAGCATAATATCCCGTATTTCGGACATAAAGAATACGGCAATATTTGGAAAGAGATCTTTATCCATCCTAAGGACGCTTTCGGTGTTCTGATTCAGATTGCTCAGTTTAACCCGGACGTCTGGCTGAATGCATCCGTAACATTCTCAAAGCGCGAGAAATGGAGAGTGGAAAAAACTAAGACGGGGTGCAAATTAAGCTTTGCACATCCCGGAGGAGGAAAGGTCGCTTTTGAAATAACTCCAGGGGACATCAAAAAGCTGATCCGGGAACTTGAGGAATGCTGCTGACCTTCATCAGCCATTAAGTAGCTGCTTGTATCTTTTCGAGCAGAATTTCCGGCAGGGGTCTGGCTTTCCACTTATGATCGATGGCCACGAAGGTGACACTCCCTTCGGCCAGCAGTTGGGTTTCGGAAGGGCGGTAAAATTTAAACTGAAAAACGATGGACTTTTCTTTAATATCTTGTACGGAAGTGTGCATCTCCAGCAGGTCGCCATAGCGTGCCGGTGCCAGAAAGCGGCAATCAGCCGCCACTTTGGGCATGCCGAATTTTTCCTGCTGGTTGCGAAAAAAAGTTTCAGGGGGGATGTCTATATGGCGGAGGAACTCCTCGATGCCCTTGTGAAAATATCTGAAATAGCTGACAAAATAGGCTACGCCGTAGGGGTCGGTATCGCCAAAGCGAACGCGTACCTCAGTCTTGTGGGAAAGCATATTGCACCTCCTGAAATTTGATGGCGTCGTAAAAAGTCGGGTTAAAGTGATTCATGCAAAATAACATCATTCCCTGAAATTGCCAGCAGCAGCCCCCGCCGATTGGTCGATTTGGCCACCCGCACCCACTTTTCTTCACTCAGGCCGCGCGCCAGGGTGGTGAGCAAAAGAGCATCTTCCAGTTTGCTGCTCCTTTTCAGGAACATGAACTGCCGATGGTTGGTGAAAGCAAAAAGAAGCTGCCCGTTGGACAGCAGAAAATTATAATCTCCCGGATACTGATCGATCATTTGGGCCGTACTATCTAACAGGGCCTGGAAAAGAGTCGTTAGCTCCCTTGTTTGGTGCGGACGGTCTTCCATATGGTCTCGCAGATATTCAAAAGTCCTGGCCGAATCACTCACCGCTTTTTCAATGGTAACACCGCGGCTTTGGTAGGATTCAATGGCCGGTGCTTTGCCGTTATGCGCAAAGATCCAGTTATGGCCTCCGAATTTTAGAACAAAGGGATGTGCGTGGCATTCATCCACAGGGCCGCTGGTCTGCAAGCGAACATGACAGATGATAACTCTGCTTTTTATTACCCGGGCCAGTCTCTGGAAGCTGTCGTGAAGGTGTCCTGAGTAGTAGACTTGTTTTGCCGTTTTTTCAACCAAGGCCTGGTGCTTCCTGAAGTAGCCGATACCCCAGCCGTCCATGTTTTTTTGGGCCCGGGCCGCAAAAACAGGCAGGGATTTTGGAGCCGAGTCATCCCTTCTGGCAGAAAAGGCAAAAAGATCACACAT
>NZ_JAZFTO010000109.1:0-7689 GCF_036446775.1 Candidatus Desulfatibia sp. | reverse complement strand
TCCATTTTACTCATGCTCGCAACGGCGTTAGCAAAATGCGGCTTCAATGTTGAGATAGCAGTAGATGGTACGGAAGGAATAAAAAAGTTTGATGAAGGCCATTTTGACTTGGTTATTACGGATATTCTAATGCCCGGCCTTGGTGGTAATGATGTAGTTAAGTACGTACGCAATTCCGAAAAATCTTTTACACCGGTTATCGGTATCACCGGGACCCCCTGGCTGCGTGAAGATGCCTACTTTGACGCCGTCTTTACCAAGCCTTTCTCAATCGAGGTTCTGGTCGATACTGTCAAAAGTCTGGCTGCAACAACTTTAAGTTCAATGTCAGTCAGTTAAGTGTTTTTGCTAAGGTCTCGGGATCATACCCAATCATTAATAATACTATCCTGTTTGTTTACTGGCCGCTCGTTCCCGGTGTTCTCATATTCCTGGTAACCTTTTTTCTCTTTTTCAGGTTTTTTAGCTTCAATGGTTTCAAAGTTGATCCCGACGTCGGGATCAAATAGTTTCGGAAAATCAGGCTTCAGACCTTTTTCTGAGCTAAAAACGGTTTCGTTTTCTACATAAATAGAGACGTTTTTCTGCTCCAAGGGATTGTCCAATTTTTGCCCGTTAGCATGTATATATGGCCCCTTACCATCTTCGGGCAGCCTGAATTGACCGTACTGCTGTTGCCTAACATAATTAGTATTGTTGGAAATTTTCATAAAAACTCGCCACCTTCGCATTAAAAGCTCTGAAATGCAAAGTATCTATACAATAAGATTGATAGAATCTTGTGGCTGCCCGGTATCTTGCCGTGAAGACGACTCGTTTACTAAATAACCTTTGGCATTATATGACTCCGTTTCAACGTCGCTGTCTTCTGAAACATCTATGCCTGCCGATTGCTTAGCAACATTTTGTCTGCTGACGTCAAGATTAGAATCGCCACTTTTGTCCGAATCTTCGACAGCTCTCGGATCTTCGGTTTCAAGATCTTGTTCTACCTTGACATCCGGGGCTTGTGGTACAGGTATACTATTTATGGCATCGGTAATCATGTCCATTCCCTCCTGTTTCGTGTAAAAATTTCAATAAAAAACCCGCTTCCGAAAAGGGGAAGCGGGTTTTATTCTTTCAACCTGGCAACCCCGCTGTCTTACCCCGCCCTGCGGGACTTAGACCGGAAGCTTTGCGTCCCATCCTTTCGGAAGGTTTGCCCTTCAGCAAATCAATTGACACTTGTCTACACTTTACATATCGGCACTAAACATTAAAAACTTTAATCTTTTTTTATCTTTGCTGTAGTTTGGCTATAAAAACAGATGTTTAGAGGTGAAGCCCTCAGCTTCTCAATAACCACGAAAAAATAGCCCTTTATGGATGGAAACTAATTAAATTCCTGCAAGAGGAAAGATATTTTCTTTTATCCTGGCGACAACCGATTGGGCCATTTCCCGGGCGCGGTCGACGGCGGCGCCCTTGGTTTTATATGGCGGATCTGAGAGCGTAAGTTTTCCATCCAGTCCGGACTGATGTTTTTTGACAAAATTTGCGGGCAGCTCGTCGGGAACTTTGACCCCTTTCATGACAACCCACGCCATGGTCCAGGCCCGGGCCACATTCATGACATTGTATCCGCCGCCACCCAGAGCCACCCATTTAAGCCCCCAGGATTTGATTTCCTGCACCAGCCTGATAAAGCCGTTGGTAGTCAGGTTCAAGGCGGCCAGAGGGTCTGTCGTCAAGGTGTCTACTCCCAGTTGGGTAACCAGCACATCGGGTTTATAAGCGCGGACAAGCGGCGGCACTACTTCCATAAAGGCCCAAAGATACAAATCGTCATCAGTTGCGGGCGCCAGCGGTACATTGACCGCGTATCCCCGGCCGGGCCCTTCGCCCATATCATCAGGAAAGCCGGTGCCGGGGAAAAGGGTGTGTCCGTGCTGGTGAAGTGAAATGGTCAAAACCTGATCCGTGTTATAAAACACCGCTTCAACGCCATCGCCGTGATGGACGTCGATGTCCAGATAAATCACCCGCAAACCATCCTGGATCATCCGGGCTATCCCCACCGCCGGATCATTGATGTAACAGAATCCGGAAGCCTTATCAGGTAGTGCATGGTGCAAACCGCCCGCAATATTGAAGGCAATCTGTTTGTTCTTTTCCCTTACCTGGCGAAAGCATTCCAGGGTTGCGCCGGTTACCAGTAAGGACCAGTCATATAAACCGGCAAATACGGGATTGTCACCACTGCTCAAGCCGAATTTCCAAGCCTGTGAGGGCGCCTGCCCGGTATTGGCTTGCTGGAGTATTTCCAGATATTCAACAGAGTGAACAGCTTGAACGTCCTTTTCACCGGCCGCTTGGGCTTCTACCCAAGGCGTTGCGCAAGTATCAAAAAGTCCATAGGCATCGATCAAATCCATGGTTAGCTGCAGCCTCTCAATTTTCAGGGGGTGGCTGGATCCGTAACTGTGACGGCCAAACTTTTTGCTGAAAACAAGAACTTCTTTGCTGGTTGCACTCATATTATTCTCCTCTGGCGACATTCCCATGAAATGCGAAACAGCCACATTAATCCGTTTAGTAAATAATCCACACCCATAGTACGTGGCTTTGATTTGCCCCCATAGGGGTGCACCTATTTCAAATGGAATAAATTAAATTCCAAATATCAAATATCAAACAAATAACAATCGTTCGACCTCGAGGCTCTCGACAGGTAACCAAAAGGGGAAATCCCAAATAACAAAATACAAATAACAAATAAATTCCAATCGTTCGACCTAGAGGCTCTCGACAGGTGACCGAAAAAACAAATAACAAACAAAAGAATAAAAAAAATAGTTTTAGCCCTTGTTTTGAATTTGAGACTTGGAATTTGTGATTTATTTGGAATTTGGTGCTTGTGATTTGTTATTTATTTAATGTTTGGTGCTTGTATTTTGTGATTTTAGACACAAAACTCCAAGGCAGAGCCGGAGAACTGACCTGGCTCTCCGAGGCGTAGGCTCTACGAGCCGGAGGCCCAGAGGACCAGGTTTTTCAGGACATAAGAAATGGCACTTAAAAACAATTCAATTTCGTTATACAACTACTAAAAGGGAGGAAATATTTGGCACGATATACAGGTTCGGTATGTCGGCTGTGCCGACGCGAAAACTTAAAATTGTTTCTAAAAGGAGATCGCTGTTATTCTGACAAATGTGCTTTTGATCGGCGCAGCTATCCACCCGGACAGCATGGGCAGCGTCGGGGCAGAAAAATTTCCGATTACGGTATCCAACTTCGAGAGAAACAGAAGGTAAAACGAATGTACGGTCTCAGCGAAAAACAGTTTCATCTGTTTTTCAAAAAGGCTGACAAAAAGAAAGGTATAACAGGAACAAATCTACTTGTGGCGCTTGAACGTCGACTCGACAATGTGGTTTATCGTTTGGGGTTTGTTAACTCGCGTACGCAGGGGCGTCATTTTGTAAGACATAGACACTTTTTGGTTAACAACAAAAAAGTGGATATTCCGTCCTACCTTATTAGTGTTGGCGATGTGATAGAAATCCGGGGAAAAAGCCGAAAAATCCAAGCGATATCAGATGCACTAGATGCTGTGGTTCGCAGAGGTGTACCCCAGTGGCTTGATCTGGAAAAAGATAGCCTGAAAGGGGTTGTGAAAAGTTATCCCGTCCGGGAAGATTTAACCATGCCCATGCAGGAACAATTAATAGTGGAGCTTTATTCCAGGTAACTACAATCAAAAGCCCTCTGAAAAAAATTGGAGAAACAATAATGTCATCAAATGAACTTATGTACATGAACTGGCAGGAGATGATCAAGCCGGAAAAAGTTCAAGTAACCAGCAAACCCACCTATGGCAAGTTCGTCTGTGAACCGCTTGAAAGAGGATTTGGCATAACGATCGGAAATTCTCTGAGACGGATTATGCTCTCTTCTCTTTATGGAGCAGCGATTACTTCTGTAAAATTCGAAGGCGTGATGCATGAGTTTAGCACTATTGCAGGCGTTTATGAAGATGTATCTGAAATTATCCTCAACTTGAAAGAGGTACGCTTCAAGCTTTCTGACCCTGAACCGAAAACAGTACGCCTTGATGCCGAGGGAGAAGGCGAAGTTACAGCCGGTGATATTGTCAGCGAGGACGGCAGATGTGAGGTGCTGAATCCGGAGTTGCATATTGCAACCCTTTCGAAAGAAGCCAACGTTAAGATGAGCATAACCGTCAAAGTGGGTAAAGGATATTCTCTGTCCGAGGGCAATAAAGATGAAGACGCACCACTTGGAACGATTCCGATGGATGCTGTATTCTCCCCGGTTAAGCGTGTGACTTATGTCGTGGGAAATGCCCGGGTCGGCCAGAGAACAGACTACGACAAGCTTACCATGGAAGTATGGACCGATGGAAGCGTATTGGCGGAAGACGTTGTTGCTTATGCGGCCAAGATATTAAAGGAACAGTTGACTATTTTTATCAATTTTGATGAAGAGCTTGAGCCGGAACCCGACAAAAAGGCTGAGAAAGCAGATAAGCCCCAGTTTAATGAAAATCTTTACCGAAGCGTTGAAGAGCTTGAGCTTTCCGTGCGTAGTGCCAATTGCCTTAAAAATGCCGATATCCTGAAAATTTATCAACTGGTAAATAGAACCGAAGGTGAAATGCTCAAGACCAAAAACTTTGGGAGGAAATCCTTAAACGAGATTAAGGAAGTCTTAGCGGAAATGGGTCTTTCTCTGGGGATGAAGTTGGAAGGATTTGTACTGCCCGAGGAAGATAAGGAAGAAGGAGAGAGCTGATACGATGAGACATCGCAAAGCCGGTTTGAAATTAAACAGAACAAGCAGCCATCGTAAGGCCATGTTCAGAAACATGGTAACGTCTTTGTTTAAACATGAGCGGATTCGTACGACCGATGTAAAAGCAAAGGAGTTGAGACGCTGGGCCGACAATTTGATTACGCTCGCCAAACGTGGAGATTTGCATGCCAGACGTCAGGCCCTGGCGATTGTAAGGGAGAAAGACATAGTTCACAAACTGTTTGAAAACGCTGCTGAAAGGTACAGTTCAATTTCCGGCGGGTATACCCGCATTGTTAAACTGGGAAGACGCCGTGGGGATGCGGCGCCGCTTTCACTGGTTGAACTTATTACCTCCAAAACGAGCGAAAAGAAGAAAAAGAAGAAGGCTAAACCTGTAGTAGAGAAAAAGCAGGTTGCCGAAGCGAAAGTGATCGATGAAGAAGCGCCGAAAGATAAAGAAGAAACAAAAGTAGAAGAAGAAATAAAAGAAAAGAAGACCGCCGAGAGACCCACAGAAACGGCCAAACCTAAAAAAGCAGAGGCCAAAAAACCTAAAGCCAAAGTGACCAAAGCCAAGGAAGACGATACCGCGGCAAAAGCGCCTGAAGCCAAAGCTGCCAAAGCTAAGAAAGATGATGCCGCGTTAAAAGAGCCTAAAGCCAAAGTGACCAAAGCCAAGAAAGACGATACTGCGGAAAAAGCACCTAAAGCCGAAGTAACCAAAGCTGAAAAAGACGATACCGAACCAAAAGAATAACAGATTTTAGCATTATAATATCAAACACAAAAAGCTCTGCCATGTTTGGCAGGGCTTTTTTACGTCCGGATTCTTCATGAATCAGAAATAATAATGTCAAAAGGTGAGTTTGATTGATTTTAAAAACTTTACCTAATGAGGATATGTTAATCGTATCGCATTATCATTGTAATTTCAAGAACATGACCTATATAGTAGTTATATGCAATCGGGTTCCGTAGCATTTGTAACCTGCTTGCTCCAGTGTTCAGTTTAAATAAGACACATTTTATTGTAGAATACAAATGATAGTCTGAATCGGCGGTTGTGTTAGCTTGCCATGAACAAAGCTATCAATCAGACTGCTTTTATTGAACATATCTCATGGATATCACACAGAATAAATGCTCTTTTGTTTACATTAGATGGCAATATTTCGGTCCTCACCTATAAATGATCATCAACCTGCGTTCTAAAACCCTCATTGAGCGAAAGTCGAAAGTGCACCAGATTCCCCTGATAACGGGATCTTCGTTTCATTACGAGAGGCGTCAAGGGCGAAGCCCCGCTTGATTGAGCGGGATAAGCCTACGTAAGGCTACTAGGAATTAAGGAGCTGAGGGAGCTACTTTAACAGTTTGTCGTATTCCGCATGTGTGCCGATCCAAAACCAAAGGAGCTCGCCCTCAACTTCAACACCTAAAGTGCGATACCTTTGTCCCACTCTTACCGACCAATATTTACCCGCCTTTTTTGTATGCAAGGAAGGGTGTTTCGGATCATTTTTCAGCAAAAGAGAAGTTTTTATCTGCCAATGCTTTGATTGGTTGGGGAAGCTTTTCATAACATACCCAAAAAGAAGGGCTGGCAAAGTGCTTCATAATTCTGTAAATTTGCCTTCTTTGAAGTCAGTTAATGCTTTGTTGGCAATATTGTCAAGTTTTCCAGCCTTAACATCTTGCTCAAGTTGCCTATCCCATAGTTGAGCATCGAATTCCCCGAACCAAACGCGGAATTTTGCGAGCTCCTCCGGTGGTAAATTGGAGACAGCTTTCTCTATTTCTTGTATCGTAACCATTACTCAACTTCTCCTATGGCTTATTATTTGTATCCATAAGCCAGGTTTTTTCGCCATAATTGCATAAAGAATCAAAGAATATGGGAATTACTTTGATATCTTCCCATACCATTGTTTTGTGAATCAGAGTGTTACCAAACTTATTATTACTACCATGAAAAGTAAACATAATCAAATCGCTATTTAGATTTCATACTTGCAAAATTGGATCAGCCGAAATTATATCGAATTCGCTAAATCAACTGATTAGAGATTTGATAAAGCTCGTCATTTCGGAAAGGACCGCTTCTTGAGCCTGGAAGTGGGGCACATGGCCGCAGGCGGGAATAAGTATAGCCTCCACCGGGCCGGACACCTGACCGGCGATTCTTTCGACCTGGGCATTAGTTCCGTATTCATCATCTTCACCCTGGAGCACCAGCAGCGGGCAGATAGGTCTGTGATTCTATCGTCAGATAATCTGTCGGCCAGAGGCCTCCATTCGATTGTAAGGCAACAATGAGGACTACTCAATTTTCTTAGAATTCCTAATAAATTGTTTTTATTTCATTATTCCACTACTCCATCGCTCCAATACTCCATAAGAACAATGAATTGCAAAGACCATGAGCCCCTGTGGGGGGCAAACCAAAGCCTGGTCCTATGGGCCAAGATTCTTCACTTATGGATGGGCACTAATTACAAAATCTTTCCATTGATATTTTCAAAGCTTGAATATAATACATATACCTAAACTTATCGGTTCTAGGTTCAGGGTTCTAGGCTCAAAGTTTATAACATATTGATATTACTTAACGTTACAACTCAATGTCAGGATTGGTCTTTTGCACCCATCTATCTGCCGTACAAGACTTTGGCAGGCGGGTTGGGTGAGAATTGCTTGTCGCCTCTATTGAGGCGTAACTCTTTTGAATTGAGCCTGTTAGGGCTCATCAACCCGGAACCCCTGGCCCAGACCTGATTTCAAGAAGTTGAATCCAATGCGTATATTTTAATAGCAGAGGGTTGATCTCCTTGATAACGGCCGTCGCGCTCTCCGAGGCGTAGGCTCATGTCTCTACGAGCCGGAGGC
>NZ_JAZFTO010000108.1:0-3710 GCF_036446775.1 Candidatus Desulfatibia sp. | reverse complement strand
CCGGGGATAAGGAAAGGATGCTTCAAGAGGTCCGGGCGGCCCTTGAACAGGATGAACAAACGTTTAGGCCTTTTTTTGTCGGAACGCAGTAGCCGTGACAGTTATCAGTAACCCGCTTTCCACGCATCTTCTACATCAACTCGGTCCTCTAAATCTTGCAACAATTTAAGATCTTTCATGGAAACAATGGCGGCAATAGGTTCACCCCGACGAGTTAGAACAAAGGATTCATTAGCGAAAGCTACCTGGTTAATAACATTGATTGGGATTGACCTTGCCCGCACAATGTATTACTATTACCAGTAATACTCAGTACTGGAGGTCAAATCATGAGAGTAACCACAAAAGGTCAAGTCACAATTCCCCAGCACATTCGCGAAAAATTGGGGATAACCCCAGCAACAGAAGTTGATTTTGTCGAGGAAGAAGGCCGCGTATTTTTAGTGAAACGAAAAGGGCAAAAGGCGGCGACCCGTAAATTTGCAAAATTACGTGGTGTTGCAACTGTTAAAATGACGACAGACGAGATTATGGCCTTAACGAGGGCCGATAGATGAAGAACCTTCTGGTTGACTCAAACGTTATTTTAGACATTTTCCTTGATGATCCTAATTGGGCTGATTGGTCTGAATCTGCATTGGCAAATTATAGCGTTTACACAACCCTCTATATTAACTCAATAGTGTACACGGAAGTCTCTGTCGGTTTTGGGAAGATAGAGGAATTGGAGTCAGCCCTCCATAAAGGCGGATTCCAGATGTTAGAAATCCCTAAGGAAGCTCTGTTTCTGGCTGGTAAAGCTTATCTCAAGCATAGAAACGGTAGAGGAATCAAGAGGTCTCCTTTACCCGATTTCTATATCGGAGCACAAGCCGCTGTGCTTGGCCTGGATTTACTTACACGGGATGTAAGCAGATACCAAACATATTTTCCGACAGTCAGACTGATCTGCCCGGAGCAATTATAAGGACGTATCATCGAACAGGCCCTTGAACTCAGACTGGTTTCGCTGGCGCTCATTCCAGCTGGTGACCCGGCATGTCGGGTCCCTGCTTGAAAAGACATCTTCTACCTGGGACGAATTTTCCCGGATCACGACCGAAGAGATCGAGAAACACAAGAAATATTTGAAACATCGCCTCGATAGGTTGGAAAAACAAAGTTAAATAGAATATGCAAATGAAAAGACCGGAATCAGGGGGACATGACTTATCTTTTACAATTTGACAGATCTGTTTTTATTTGGATTAATACGGATTGGACCAATGCTCTCTTCAATTTGATAATGCCATGGATAACCCATTTAGGCGATCCAAATTTTGTCTGGGTATGGATAATCGGCATAGGCCTGTTAAGGGTTAAGCAGTTTGCACATCCTGCCGAGACTGATTTGAGCAGCAGACAAAAATTTAAATTGTATCTGCAAGTCGGTTTATTTTTTTGCCTATTTTTGGTGCTGATTTATGGAGTTAGTGCGGGGGTATGCAATAGCCTCAAGTATTTATTTGACCGTCCCAGGCCATTTGAACAGCAGCATGTCATGCTGCGAGTCTCTGCGGGCATTGCGTCTGATCTGAGCGAAAATGGATCGTTTCCCAGCGGGCACACCAGCAATGCCTTTATGATAGCAGCCTTTTTAGCTGAATGTATTCCAAGAAGACGATATGCTTTTTACGGCATGGCAATAATAGTTGCATTGAGTCGAATCTATCTGGGCGTCCATTTTCCCGGTGATGTGTTATTTGGCGCTTTGCTGGGCGGGAGTATTGCCCGGTCAATGTTATCATTTCAATGGCTGAGAAACAGGATAACACGCGAAAAAGATTTCTATCCCGGCAATTAGATTTAAGCAAAAGAAGCAATTTTTAATATGACGGCATGTAACCATAGTAAGCTGATACAATTTTATGAAACTCCCGCAAGTAAACTTGCGGGATCTTATCACGAATTCATCATATTTATGTGAGGATAATTATGGAAAAATCGACCTTCGCCGTTCCCGCCGAGAAGCGCTACTTCGAGGATTACGTTGCCGGCTCGGTGCACGAATTCGGTTCTGTCACGGTGGAGCAGGACGAGGTGATCGCCTTTGCCCGGCGTTTTGACCCGCAAGTGTTTCACACCGATCCGGAATCTGCGAAGAAAAGCATCTATGGCGGATTGATCGCCAGCGGCTGGCACACCGCCGGCCTGATGATGAGACTCTTCGCCGACCACTACCTTTCGAAAGTGGCGAGCCTGGGCTCGCCCGGCGTTGATGAGTTGCGCTGGAACAAACCCGTACGCCCCGGCGACGAGTTGTCCATCCGCGTGACTGTTCAGGAAACGAAGCGTTCGCGCTCCAAGCCGGATCGCGGTATGGTCCACTCTTTTATCGAAGTGATGAACCAGAACCGCGAGGTTGTGATGAGCATGAAGGCCGTAAACTTCTTGTTCTGCCGACAGAAATCCCCGGGGAATATGGAGAACGGTACCAAATCGTAAACGGCATAAGAAAAATTGAAAGGGAGCAATAAATGGAATACAATTTTCTCGTAGACACTTATGACACCGAACGGATTAAAACGCTTAGCGTTTGGAGCATGTTCATGGACAACGATCTTTTAATCCGTCCTCGTCCATTTGACAAAAGAGATAGGAATCCACTTGAACATATGGTACATCAGTGCGTCGGTGAAGATAAATGGTTTTGCAATATGTTTGGCATTGATGTTGGCGCACCTCCTTTGCCGGAGAAGGAAACACGTCTCGAATTTATTAAACGATATGCTGAAGATTCCGGGAAACGGTTTGCAGCTCTAAAAGAAAAGGACAAAGCCTGGTGGAAACAAGAGGTTTCTTTCTTTGAAACTAAGCGCACAAGAACTTGGATTATGGTGAGAAGGATAGCCCACACGGCGCATCACCGGGGAGAGCAGACGGCTATATTAAGAATGTTGGGAAGAGAGATCTATAGTATTTATGGGCCGACTGCCGATACCGGTGGTTTACCCCAGAATAATGCATTAACTGTATATGCCTACCCGGATATAAAGTCTCTGATTGCCGGGGAATCAAAAGGTGGTTTAAAAGCAAACCTGCCGGGACCTGGGAATAGACCCTGCACGGAGCGACCTGATCTTTAGTCTAAAATGCTGTCTTCTCAAGCGGTCGTCTTTCCGGGACATACTGGTGAGGAATTTTGGCTGCGTTCCATTCTTTAGAAACATAGAGATTACAGTAGCAGCTTCCGAACTCTTCAACATCCGGAGTGCGGTAGATGCAAGGGCAGATAATATCTTTATCGTGTGTGCGGTCTCCTGCAGCTAATCTGCAGGGACAAGCCATATAACCGTAGCGTTCCTTGTTGAGTATCAGGGCCTGAAGCAGCTCAAATACTCTCTTTTTGTCCTTGTTGAAAAAGTAACCCTTGGTTTCCTGAGTTTTCTTGAGCAGCTCATAAAGTTTTTCTACTTCCATTACAATCCCAAGGCCTCCCTGATCTCATTTTCCTTATATCCTACGACAACTGTATTTCCAATTATAATGGTTGGGAAGGAGCATCTGGGGTTGAATTTTTTAACATCTTCCAAAATGGCGGCTCTTTCTTCTCCGTCCAGTAGATCGACATCAACAAAGTCATAATGAACGGTGCATTCTGTGAGCAGTTTCTTGATAGCTTTACAATGGCTGCAAGTGCTGAGTGAATAAATTTGTACCGGTTGTTCAGA
>NZ_JAZFTO010000107.1:0-4034 GCF_036446775.1 Candidatus Desulfatibia sp. | reverse complement strand
CGATCCCTGTGCCGGATTTTTCGATCCCGGTACCGGACTTCTCGATCCCTGTGCCTGATTTTTCTATCCCTGTACCATCCTTCTCTATCATCCAACGAGTCATGGTCTTTCTCCTTTCTTCCAGGTTAATGGTCTTTTGCGAATAGCTTCAGTTGCCATCTGCAATTGGCCAAGGTGCTAACTTTCAACCTGAGAAAGTGTCGAGTAGCTAAATCCCACTTTTACTCCACATCCTCTTCAGGTTCGTGGTCTCCCCACTGGTACCATCCGATACCAACAGTGAGTTGACCGGGTTGTTTTGTTGGTTCCTCGAATTCCTCGAGTAACAATTCTCCTTCTTTGATTTGCTTTTCTAACAGTTGCCTGACGCTTCGGCGAAATTTTTTGTAGTTGTTCGGGTCCAAGCGATATGTCCAGCGACCTTGCTGTGGGACTCGATATTCTGGTTCGGAATCCATGTTATGAATTACTGCACTCAACACTCTTGATCCTTCCAGCAATCCAATCTCTATGTGTTTCACGCGGTCATCGGATAGTGGTAGATAAGTTTGGGCAATAAGTTCTACGGTATCTATGTCACCCTGATTAATTTGAATACTTTCCCAAGCTAACAGTCGATCCATGACAGTTTTCACCGTGATATTTCTTCCGATGGATCGTAAAACTAACCCTTGAAATGTTCTTCCACGCCCAGAAATTGGTAATGCGGCTGGTTCACTGGAATCTGCATCTTGAAAAAATGGATCACTTGACCACATGTCTATCAAGGCATTTTCCGGATTTACCTTTTGCGTTTGAATGGTTTTATCGAGGTTTTGATCTAGCACAGTAGAAACCACCCTTGTATCCAACCCCGTTATCAATGCAATTGCGCTTTTGGTTGGCTTGGTTTTCTCACGCGATAATTTCTTTCGGGCTTCCTCGACATATATAGCTTTGAGAATGTCTGTTAGAGCAGGTAAAGAAATAGTGCCGATCACTAACCGCACTACTTTACTGAACACATGACTCAAAATATACGTAATAGACTTCGTGTCATCTTGTGAATTTACAGATCTTTGCATTACAACGCTCAACAATTTCTCAGTCTCCTGAAAATCCTCTTTCGCAGTTACATAGAAACCCATCTCATGAAAATAAATTCATCTCTTTGGATACAAAATAGTGTGCAATAATCGCAGTGTATCAAATAGATATCCTTTTTATCAATAACTTGCCAAGTTTATTTAACTTTTTACTCTTAAGTATTTCTCATACATAAAATGATTCCGTGGTCTGCATTTGAGCTAAACCACACCGCTGCAGCTACCCACGTTCCCAGTGGGTACCAATTGTAGTGCTGACAGAATCGACCAACCCTCCCTAAATCGATCTGCAGCCATTTTTTTTTCGGCACATATATTCGCACCAGATTTTTCAACCCAGCTTTTTAACCACCATCGAAATCCGATTCAATGATAGAACTCATACTGGCGCATTCGCCTGGTTTTCGCTAAATTCACGCAAGAAATTACTGCGTGTCTTCCGTTGATCGCATCAAGGCTCCTTTTATGAGTGGCAAAGTGTGTAGTACATGAAGATAATGTAACAAAAATAGCCTTATTTGTCTATAGCCTAATATGTATTTAGACTTTTTTGTGTTTAGACACTTGCGTCTTTAGCCAAACATGGCTATAATGCAGTTCGCAAGGTTGGAAACGGCAAGGATCGCCTACCCCATAGCAGAAGGAACTGCATCACCTTGTGAAGCATGGATGCACTTTGCGGGTGGCGAGACGTCCGCTGATCGGCCAGGAATAACACGGATGATGTTCCTGGCCGTTTTTTTATGTTGAAAGCTTGCGGTTGCGAAGAAGTGGCTTGCAGAAAATAGCGGCAGATTGGATCAATCACCCTGTTTCGTTATTACATGCTTACGTTCACCAGGGGAAATTACCATCAAAAATCAGCTCTTCCAGGTACGCGGGGGTAAGGGATAACGTCACGAATATTGGCCATCCCGGTGATATAGCTCACCAGGCGCTCAAATCCAAGCCCGAACCCCGCATGAGGTACCGTGCCATATTTTCTCAAGTCCAGGTACCAGTGGTAGTTCTCTTTTTCCAGGCCGAGATCAACCATTCGTTTTTCCAGCACATCGAGTCTTTCTTCACGCTGCGACCCACCAATTATTTCTCCAATTCCGGGTGCCAGCACATCCAGGGCCGCTACCGTTCTTCCGTCATCGCTAAGGCGCATGTAAAAGGCCTTGATTTCGGTTGGATAATTCATGACAACTACCGGTGCGTTGAAGTGTTGTTCGGTCAGGTATCTCTCGTGTTCCGTTTGAAGATCCAGTCCCCATTCGGCAGGAAATTCAAACTTTTTGCTGGCATTCTTCAGTATTTCAATAGCTTTTTCGTAGTCCAGGCGGACAAAAGGAGCTTCGGTGAATTTCCTGAGTCTGTTGATAGCTTCCGGTTCGATCCGTTTCTCAAAAAATGCCATATCGTCAGGGCATTCTTTCAGGACTGCGGCAAAAATATACTTGAGAAAGTCCTCGGCCAAATCCGCCAGGTCGTCAAGATCTGCGAAAGCTATTTCTGGCTCAACCATCCAGAATTCCGCCAGGTGGCGCGATGTGTTGGAGTTTTCTGCACGAAAAGTCGGACCAAAGGTATAAACATTGCTCATCGACAGGCAGTAGCCCTCCACATTTAATTGCCCCGATACTGTGAGGAAGGTCTCACGCCCAAAAAAATCTTGGCTAAAATCTGTTTCACCGCTTTTATTAAGCGGCAGGTTGCTAAAATCCAGCGTGCTTACACGGAACAAGTCACCGGCGCCCTCGGCGTCTAAAGCAGTGATGATGGGTGTATTGATCCAAAAATATCCCCGTTCGTGAAAGAAGCGGTGAATAGCCTGGGCGGCAACGTGCCTTACGCGCGTTATTGCACTAAATGTGTTGGTACGGGGCCTGAGGTGAGCTACTTCACGGAGAAATTCAAAAGAATGTCGCTTGGGCTGGATCGGGTAGGTTTCCGGGTCTTCGACCCAGCCCACAACGTTTATCTCGGTTGCCTGTATTTCGTACCGCTGCCCCCTTCCGGCGGATTCAACAAGCGTTCCTTTGCATTCGACAGCACAGCCGGAAGTCAGTTTTTGTACTTCACTGCTGTAATTATCGAGATCCGCTGGAGCCACGACCTGGATTGCATCGAAACTTGAGCCATCGTGAACGTTGACGAAGGAGAATCCGGCCTTGGAATCCCTGCGTGTGCGTACCCAGCCCCTGACGGTGATTTGTGTGCCGATCCTTGTTTCACCGGACAGTGCCTTTTTTATATTGATGAATGACATAATTTTTTAGTTGATCTTTGCTCGGGAAACCCCAAATAATAATGCACCTTCCCCGGCACGGACACCCCTGTCGATGGATTGAACAGTTTAAGCAAAGAAAATAGGCTGAATATGGCAATCATGTTAAGTAAATCGGCAGCGGAGCGGGTTCGGACTTTCCTCGATAAAGACGGCGGCGTTGGTCTGCGCCTTGGTGTCAGGAAAACGGGCTGTTCGGGGTGGGCCTACACTGTGCAATTGGCCGAAGACATCCAGGAAGATGATGTTGTTTTCGAAAATGACGGCGTCAAAGTCGTCGTGTCCCAGGAAAGCCTGGGTTTTCTCGATGGTTCGGAAATAGATTTTGTAGCGGAAGGCCTTGGCATGATTTTTAAATTTAACAACCCGAATGTCACTGATGAATGCGGCTGTGGGGAAAGTTTCACAATTGGATAGGGCCTGTTTGATGTCCGCGCTCCGGTTGGCTTGATGCAATTCAAGCATGTGAAAACTAACTCTTTTTCAGGCTATACACTTGGGGGTCAGGCTGTTATAATCCGCCGCCTTCGCTGAAGGGCGAATTTCCTTGCTTCACTTCACGCAATGCTGGGGGGAGCTTTGATGGTGTGGGCTGTTCCGCACTGACAAATCCATAAGGAGTGCCAATGAGACACTTTGAAATATGTTTTATGGTCCACCCGGACCAGAGCGAGCAA
>NZ_JAZFTO010000106.1:0-9020 GCF_036446775.1 Candidatus Desulfatibia sp. | reverse complement strand
ATGCAGAATTTATTCTGCTCACTAACTTGTTGGATTTCACTGAAGACTATTGAAAAGTCGCGGAAACAACTAATTCTCTTAAAGGAGGTGTTATGAAAAACAATACTACTTATGGAATTAAGAGAACGGTATCTCTTACTTATGAGGAAGCTATTCAAAAAGTCACTGAGACTCTCAAAGCAGAAGGTTTTGGGGTGCTCACCGAAATCGATGTCAAAGCTACGCTCAAAAAGAAACTTGATAAGGACTTTACTAGGTACATCATCCTGGGAGCGTGCAACCCATCTTTAGCGTTTCGAGCTCTCAGTACCGAACTGGATATTGGTTTACTGCTGCCCTGTAATGTAGTCGTATACGAAGATCCTCAAACTAGGGAAACGATAGTAGGTGCCATTGATCCTGCCGCAATGTTTCAAATCACAGGACAAGAAGACCTTAAAAGCATATCTGAAGAAGTCAAACATAAATTGACCCGTGCCGTTGAGGCAGTTTAAATGATTAATCAGCCAATGAGGAAATAATATCCTAATTCTACTAAGGAGGATAATATGAAAAAGATTGGTATTACCCTATTGATTCTTGCAATTTATAGCACGAGCGCATGGTCCCAGATGGGGGGAGGCATGATGGGCAGATCAACTCAGCAATTATACCCACAATCATATTCGCAGGAAGAACATGACAAACTCGATGAACTGATACGCATAAGCCGTGGCGGACAACTTTATGACAATTGGTGGAAAGCCACGATTGATACGGATAAACCCCAAAAAGACCACCCGCTATGGAAGGAACAAAGCACTAACAATCGGAATGGATATGATACTTATCGGTGCAAGGAATGCCATGGTTGGGACTATCGTGGTAAGAACGGCGCCTATGGCAAGGGGTCTCACCACACCGGATTCAAAGGGGTGTATGAGGCTGCTAAGAAAATGTCCATAAAGGAACTTGAGAACGTAAATAAGAGAGGCGCCCAAAAAAAACACGATTTTACAGAATATATTGGTAATAAAGAGATCGCTGATCTTGCACTTTTTATGAAAAAAGGACTTATTGACACAAGCAAAATTGTGAATAATGAAGGTTTGCCCATAGGAGGTAATCCAAGGACGGGAAGCTATATTTTCAGGAATAACTGTGCCCACATGTGCCACGGTACGGTAGGTATAGGAATAAATTTTGGAGACTCTGAAAAGCCTGAGTTTGTAGGCACCGTAGCTTACAAGAACCCCTGGGAATTCATCCACAAGGTTAGAAATGGTCAACCAGGAACAAGAATGCCCTCAGCAATTATCAATGATTGGAGCGAAAAAGATATTCTTGACCTTTTGAGCTTTGCACGCACTTTACCCAAGGATACATCAGAAATTGGCTGGTGGGGACGTTTTAGAGGGGATATGGGTCACTACATGATGCATGGAGATTACCGCCCCGGTAGTGGGAGAGGTTTCGGCCCAAGCTTGGAATAATATAGAGAATATTTGTAAGTTCATCCCTGAAGGGAAGCCACCGAATCTCGAAGCGAAAAGGGAATGATCTTCCGGTGGGTGTGTGAAATTTGGATTTACACATGCTTATCGGAAGGTCTGATTGTGCATGAAATCCAACAAATCACTTGACCGGACAGCGGGTAGCGTAGCGGCTAAAGGAACGGCGTAGGCGCTGCCGGTCAGTTCAAACGTTCGCTGTAAATTAAATCGTTGACATGTGTAACCTAAAAGGTTACAATATGACAAATGATTAAATCATTCAAGCATAAAGGATTAAAAGAATTTTTCTTTACCGGCAGCAAGAAAGGAATTAGACCGGGGCATGCTGATAGGCTGGAAAGGATTTTAGACCGATTGAATGCTGCCAATGAAATCAAAGATATGAATTACCCCGGTTCCAACCTCCATAAGCTCAGCGGAGATAAAAAAGGGTTATATGCTGTTAACGTTTCAGGAAATTGGAGGATATTTTTTGAATTCATTGAAGGGGATGCATACATAGTAGATTACGATGATTACCATTAAAAGGTGATACTATGAGAAAAATTAAAAGGCAACCAACGCACCCAGGCAAAATAATCAAAGAGGATTACTTAATACCATTATCCATTACAATAAAGGATATGTCTGCTATCCTTGGTGTGTCCAGGAAAACATTATCAAAAATTATTAATGAGAGAGGTTCCATAACTCCAGACATGGCATTACGTTTATCCCGGGCTTTCGATACTACAGCAGATCTATGGATGAATTTACAAAAGAATTGCGATCTCTGGCTTGCGGAACATACATCAAAAGAGTGGCAAGCCGTAAAACCAATTTCTCACGAACTTATTCATTCTCACTCCAGCTATTGAACAAAGGCCTTCAGCGAACAAATCAGTGGAGAGAGACCGGGCTTATACCGCGGCTTTTTAAAAATAATTCAAAAGTCAACTGTAGTGCCTTTTAACACCTTTTTCTCATAACATCGCCCGGCCTCTCACTTCCGCGTTAAATGGTAATGAAAACGAACCAGAACAATTCCGTTGCAGCAGTCTCTTTTAGATGTTAATATTGAATCAATCATAAGGGAGAAAAAGCTATGTTCAGATCCGTGGAAGCAATAATTGAAAAGAATGGGGAAGTCCGTCTTAAAGAACCTGTCCGCCTGGCTTCATCTTGCCGAGCGATAGTCACGATTCTCGATGAGAAATTGGACGCAATCGCTGAAACAGCTCTATTGAGCGAAGCAACCCTTTCTGAGGACTGGAACAGACCGGAGGAGGACGAAGCATGGTCTCACCTTCAAAAGGCTCGGTAGTGCTCGTCAGGGTTCCCGTTTTCAGATCTTTCATCGTCCAAGCTTCGTCCCGCAGTGGTGCTTGCCTCTGCTGGTCGAGATGACTGGATCCTTTGTCAGATAACCAGCAATCCATATGCCGATCCGACAGCCATCGAGATTGCTGATAGTGATTTCGAAACAGGTTCTTTGCAAAGGGTAAGCTATGCAAGGCCGGCCAAGCTTTTCACCGCCAACAGTTCCTTGGTGGAGACCGAAGCCGGCAAGCTCAACTCCCCGGCATTTAACAATATCGTCAATGCGGTTATTGGCATCCTGCAGAGGCCACCCAATACGAAGTGACTCTTTTGGAAGAACCATTTAACCATTCACTGCACCCTACTTGCGGGTATGCCGCGGCCATCCGAATCTCGTTCTTGTTGCTCAGCTTTTTGTTCATGCTTAAATCATCCTTGGTCTTACCCGCAATCGGGTGAGTTTTTCGTTATCTGGGTTGAATATTAATGATATTACCTATATAATAGTCACAAACTTTTAACAGGGGATCGGAAAATGGGAGAAAGAGGAAAAAAATATATTGTTTCAAACCCCTCAATAATGATGGGTAAACCCGTTATTGCAGGCACCCGCATCACAGTTGAACTTATATTGGAAAAACTTGCTGCGGGCGAAACGATTGATCAAATCATAGAAGCCCATCCTCGCCTTACTCGTGATGCGATTCACGAATCTTTATCATTTGCTGCAGAGGCTTTGAAAGCTGATGTAATCTATCCTATTTCTGAGGCAAAAGTGTGAATTTTGTCGCTGATGAAAGCGTAGACCGGCCAATTATCCCCTTCGACCGGGGCGACGACCTTCACAATCTGGAAATAGTCGATTCATCCGACCTAGTCCTCTTTATGGCCGGAAACCAGTTCATGGCGATGCAAGAGATTATTACCGGATTTCAAAAAGAATACCCGGATATCAATAAGAGTTATTATGAAACCCTCCCTGCGGGCCTTGAACTCAAACAGATCTTGGCGGGCGGCGCACAATTCAGAGATATAATATTAGGGTTTATCCACAACCTCCAAATATAGGGTGTCATCAGAGGTTTTGATGCGCAAATATTTTCCCTCAACAATCTCAATGGTAAAGTCCTGGTATGTCTTTCCATTCAAGGTAATGGCCGCGGTTTCCCCGTTTCTAACATAATCACCCCCATAAGCCCGAACCGTACGGCGAACCAAGTCATCTTTATCGCGTGTTACTTTTACGCCTCTCTGTTCCAAAGCTCTTTGCTGGCCGGTCTGACTAAGTTCAAAGTTGATGTTATTCTCAGACCCGTTAGAATGATCAAAATCGAACGATTGTACAGCAGTCGGCAGTACAAGAAGAAAACAAACGATTATTTTTCCCAAAGTTTTCATTTTACCGCCATCCTTTTAAATACTCTTAATTCAGACCTCGCAAATAATGACAGCTTGCGGGGAAAATTTTGGACAAAACGCGCCATTTCTAATCAAAGAGTTGGGTTCAAAGGTTCAATGTTCAAAGGTTCAGAGTTAACAGGTTCAGGGTTCAAAAGTTCAGCGTTCAAAGGTTCGAGGTTCAAAGATTCAGAGTTAGTAAGGTTAAATAAAAAAGCAATCCTGAACGGGGAACCCAGTAATCAGTAACCAGTAATTAGAGTAATTAGTGATCAGTTATCAGAAAATAGTATCCAGAACCCAGTATCCAGTATCCAGCAGCAGTGATTAGTGAACGCTGAACCCAGAACCCTGAACGCTGAACCCCGGAACCCAGACCGACTGGATGTCCATTTTTTGTGAAATCCCGCAGTATATAACGGTCTACGGTAATTTTTGACTGGTGAATGACGAGGTCTGTAATTAGGTAATAAGCATAGTCCTGGGATCAAGAAGCAATTTCGCATGTTCTGAATTTGCTGATCCTCCCTTCAAAACTTTCAGATGAATCTCTTTTCCTTCAGACTCCAATTGAATAGCAACATCAAACAGATCTGCAATGTTTTGCAGCTGAACCGGCATATCGTCCGGATCCGGTTTTTCATGACGGTGAGTCTGGATGGTAAACCAGGTGTGCAGGGATTGATTTTTTGCAAAGGTTTTTAAATTCAAAAGCGATTCTTTTGGGGATTGATCAAGGGGAAGACCGTCAATAAAAACAGCCTGCGGAGAAAAAATATTTTGCTCCTTAAGATCGGTAAGCCTCTCTTCCAACTTAGGCACACTAAAACCTTCGACTTTAAAGGTCATGATAAATCTGTGAGGTAGCATGGATTCCCAAAGCTCGCTTGATGTTTTCACATCATGGGGTTTAGTTAAGTGATAAAAAACCTCTTTATACCATAGGTTGACTTTGTTGACCGGATCATCCAGGCTGATATGCAGGACCTTTTTGCCGCGTAGAAGTGAGTTCAGCGCCAGTTGCACCAGAAGGGCGGTTTTGCCGACGCCGGCTCTTGCAAGTACGACACCGAAACCACCTTTCGGAAGGATGTTTTCGTTGTCTTGGGCTAAGATCCTCAATGGGTTTTGGAGGATGAGCTCATCTCTAAGCATATTTAGCTCCCTTTCTTTAAGCCCCGCTATAAGCAGGACGTTCATAAAATCGCAGAACTATTTTTGCAAATTTTCTGCTATGGACTGCGGTAGTTTTTTGTAGTTGCTGAACTCCATGGTAAACTGCGCTTTGCCCTGGGTTGCCGAGCGTAAAACTGTTGCAAACCCGAACATCTCTGCCAAAGGAACTTTGGCTTCGACAACACAATGGGGGCCTTCTTCCTGCGAGCCTACAATAATTCCGCGACGCTGGTTCAAAAGTCCCATGGCAGCCCCCAGAAATTCGGTCGGTGTCTCAACCGCAACCTTCATGATCGGTTCAAGAATGACCGGCCTGGCTTTTTGGTAACTTTCACGAAAAGCCCCCCAGGCTGCGGCCTGGAATGCCATCTCAGATGAATCGACGGCATGTGCGGCACCGTCGTTAATAACCACCTTGATGCCGGTAACGGGAAATTCCATTTTGGGCCCTTTGGCCATAGAATTTCTGAAACCCTTTTCACAAGCGGCAATGAACTGGGTTGGTATCTTGCCACCGACAATCTGATTCTCAAAAACAAAATCGGTATCAGCGACCGGTTCCATGTAGCCGGCCACCCGGCCGAACTGACCGGCGCCGCCGGTTTGCTTCTTATGGGTATAATTAAACTCAGACCTGCAAGTTATAGCTTCCCTGTATGCAACACGAGGTTTGCCGGTTGTTACTTCAGCATGGTATTCACGGTGCATCCGTTCTACATAAATTTCAAGGTGCAATTCACCCATGCCTTCGATAATCGTTTCATTGGTCTCATCATCGACGTAGGTTCTGAAGGTGGGATCTTCTTTGCTGAAACGGCCTAAGGCTTTGGACATATTATTCTTAGATTTGTTATCTTTGGGGGCAATGGCAAGCGAGATTACCGGTTCAGGCACAAACATGGATGTCATGGAAAGGTTGATGCCGGGGGAGACAAAAGTATCGCCTGAAGAGCATTCGATACCGAACAGAGCGCCGATATATCCCGCCGGAATAGTTTCGATATCTTCCATTTGATCGGCGTGCATGCGGGCCAGTCTGCCAACCCGGATTTTTTTTCTATTTCGAACATTAATAATCGTATCACCCTTACAAAGAGATCCTTGATATACTCTAAGATAAGTAAGTTGGCCGTACTGACCGTCTTCTAACTTAAAGGCAAGGGCAACAAGGGGAGCATTAGGGTCACTGGATAATACGACCGCTCTTTCCCCATTATCGATTTCGATAGCTTCGTTTTGTACATCAGAGGGGCAGGGCATTAGGTTGACAACCGCATCAAGCAGCGGCTGAATTCCTTTGTTTTTATAGGCTGATCCCATAAAAACCGGTATCATCTCACGCGCCAGCGTTCCCCGGCGAACGGCAGCAATAATCATATCTTCAGAAACTTCCTGTTCTTCAAGGATAGCTTCTGTCAGTTCATCCGAAAACATGGAAGCTGCATCAATGAGTTCTTCCCGGCGCCTTTGGGCTTCAGCCACTAAATGATCAGGTATATCCTCTGTGCGGACGTATTCTCCATGGTTGCCGTCAAAGTAAAACGCTTGCATGGTTACAAGGTCGGCGACGCCTTTAAAATCGGCTTCAAGTCCTATGGGCATCTGCATAGCCACGGCGTTGTGCCCCAATTTTTCTTTGATCTGGTCGGTAATTCGAAAAGGGTTTGCTCCGCTGCGATCGCATTTGTTGACAAAAGCTACAAAGGGAATTTTGTATCTTCTCATCTGCTGGTCAACAGTAATAGATTGGGACTGAACACCGCCGACGGCGCATAAAACCAGGATGGCCCCGTCAAGTACCCGCAAAGATCTTTCAACCTCTATGGTAAAGTCCACATGACCGGGGGTATCGATGATATTGATTTCATGCTCCAGCCATTCGCAATAGGTGGCCGCTGAAGCAATGGTGATACCGCGCTCTTTTTCAAGTTCCATAGAATCCATGGTGGCGCCGATACCATCTTTTCCCTTAACATCATGGATGGCATGGATGCGCTTGGTGAAAAACAGTATTCTTTCGGTAAGCGTTGTTTTGCCCGAGTCAATATGGGCGCTTATTCCAATGTTTCTGACTTTCTGTGTGGTTTTTTGCATGGTAATTTCAGGAGCTGGTTATGCTGATTATAGTTGAATTGAACGGCTTTATTCAATAAAAAAATAAAAAACCCTCATTTGGATAAACATCGGCCAGATGAGGGGTTTTAATGTTCACCGGCATTCAAACAAACCCGCTAAAAATAATTGTTAAAATAAATTTGTCAAGAAAAGCAGTCGAGATTTAATTGGTCTCCGATAGCATCAAACGCTTATTTGAGGGTTGCAGGGCTTTTACATTTGTTGTATCGTTGCTTTGATTCGTTGGTTTGGGAGTAATCTTTTTCTTTGAGCAGCGGCCCCTAACCAGCGATTTTTTTTGATGTTTTCCTAAAAGTATATTTATTACGGTTCATATAACCATGACTATAGCTTCTAAAACAAACAGCTATAATATCAAAAATGCTGTCTTTCAGGGCTTGGGGGCGGCTTGGCCCGTCTGCCTTGGGTATGTTCCCATTGGGCTTGCTTTTGGCGTACTGGCTCAGAAGGCCGGGTTGAACTCTCTTGAAATCGCACTGATGTCTATTTTAGTGTTTGCCGGAAGCTCCCAGTTTATTGCCGTATCGATGCTTTCAGCCGGAGCGTCGGCAGCCTCTATTATTCTGACGACACTTGCGGTCAACCTGAGGCACCTGCTGATGAGTTCCTCCCTGGCGGTCTTTGTAACCAAAGCAACCAGGAAAAAAATTGCACTATTTGCCTACGGGGTTACCGATGAAAGCTTTGCCGTAAACCATGCCAGATTCAGCAAAAACACCTGGGACCTGAATCGTGCTCTGGTAGTCAATCATGCCGCCAATATCACCTGGATTGCAAGTACTATCATCGGCGGATTCAGCGGTCGTTTCATTCCTGCCAATGCTTTCGGTATTGATTACGCTCTTATCGCCATGTTTATCTGCCTTTTGATTTTTCAGCTCAAAGGTCGCCTGTACGTAATCACTGCTGTCACAGCAGGCGCCTTGGCAGTGGCCCTATCACTGGCGATTCCCGGCAATTCATATATCGTTCTGGCATCGATACTTGCAGCAACCTTGGGCATCGGTATAAGGAAATGGTACAAATTATGATACACCGCGAATATATAATTTTAGTTATTGGAATGGGACTTGTTACCTACCTGCCTCGCTGGATGCCGCTATTTTTTCTGTCCAGACGTGAGCTTCCGGCGTGGTTTGTGGAATGGCTTGATCTAATCCCGGCGGCTATCCTCAGCGCACTTCTTTTGCCGGAACTGATTACAACGGGTGAGCCCAGACATATGGAACTCTGGCAGCCGGAACTTTTGGTAGCCGTGCCCACGTTTATCTTTGCCCTGAAGACAAAATCTTTAGGCGGCACCGTTGTTGTGGGAATGTTGCTGTTCTGGCTGACAGGCAAGGTAATATAAAAACCATGGAAAATGGGAATGCGCTCGCTATTGCAGTTCAACCCCTTCTTATATCCCATCTAATTGATATAATGAACGACCCCGCGGCAAGCCACGGGGTATCAACAAATGATATTTTCTATCTTAACGCAGCAAGCTGCGGGGAATTTAACCCGACAGATTCCGCA
>NZ_JAZFTO010000105.1:0-16292 GCF_036446775.1 Candidatus Desulfatibia sp. | reverse complement strand
CTATTGTTTAAAGCTCATAGAGTACTAATCGGCATGGGATGGATCTTTTTGCTTTCCGGCGTCTCTGTCCCGCTGTAGTTTGCGGGGTCAGCGGAAAGCAAAAAAAAGATAACCCTTTGCGCTCTCTGCGACTCTGCGGTGAACTATTACAAATCAGGATATTTAAACGGCAAAACATTTCAGACAGGGGGGACTCATGAACGACAAAAGGCTTGCAGAAATGAGTATTTTTTATCCACCTGGATAGCCTTGAAAAGCGCAAATCGGCTACTTTTTATCCACTTTTTCAACCCCTTTCCCCCTCAAAACAGCACTTTCTACCACATTGAAAGTCAATAATAGAAGTAAAATTAAATGGTTAAACACAGACACTGCAATGTGGCACAACTTTTGCTTTATAAATATAATCAAAAGCAAAGAAAACTCCAAGTGGGAGGTATTACCGTGAAAAAAACAACAACTTCACCAGAAATTTTTATCGATCCGGTCTGTATGATGGAGGTGGATTCCGGCCAACAAGATCTCATGTTTACTTATCAGATGCGCACCTATTATTTTTGCGCTGAGGGCTGCCGCAAAGCTTTTAAGGCAAACCCTGAGAAATACTTGAAGCTAACGGCGCCTAAGCGTAAAGGTTTGTGGGGCCGTTATCTGGATCGGCTGAACAAGGCCACCGGCGGGAAAGCGCCTCAATGCCACTGATAAGACGGCTGGATTTTGCTACCACGGGCTACAAAATTTTATGGATAATAAGGAGGTGATGGCTATGAAACGTTTCATGGTTCCCAGAGTAGCGCATTGCAGCAAAGGATGCCGATTCAAGTCCCGGGTAAGACGTTAAACTGCCCAACAGCTAACAGTTCAGCCACTAAGGCACAAAGGCACAAAGAAGGAGTATGGATTATAAGCCTTTATCAAAAAAGTGTAATGTCCGTTGCTAGTTGCCAATTGTCCGTCGCCAAGGACGAAAAAGGTGGTTAATTCAATTAGAGATCAACGAATTTTTTACAAATTTATGCTTGAAATAAGTGTTTGCGAAAACAACTGACTACTGACAAAGGACTACGGACACTACCCAAAAAAGAATTATATTATAATCTTAGAGGCTTGGTGTCTTGGTGGCTGAACTATTACGAAGAAAGAAAATTAAATGCTGAAAGCAATGTTTGAAAAGATTAAGCAAAATCCGTTTTTGGCTATGGTTCGCTGCTGCGGACTCCCATTGGTCGCAATTTATGCATTATCTGCTCTGGGGCTTCAAGGATTTCTGGGGAAGTGGGGGATATATGCCTTGATTCTGCTATGCCCTTTAGCCCATATTGGAAGGATGCGGGGGATGAAGCATCGAGATCCTGAAGATGCCGATGATCAACGCAGGATCAAAGCGATTGGACACAATTGATGAAATATTGCGTGATTTGACATCTATACCATGCAAACGGCCCTATTTTATCGCATTCCTTTGTCCAAATCGGAATTGGGCTGTCAGCCATTTTCATGCTGCCCCTCATAGGCTTACTTTTCTTAATAAGTCCCAACTCTATCTCGGGGGGATTCTTTTTAGCTCCCTTTAGACCGCCCCGTTTTCAAGCCTAAATTTTCCCATAACTGGTTTCAAAACCCCGTCTAATGCCTCCCGCCTTGGCTGGGTTGTGATCCGATTCAAAATCTCGTCCCGCCATCGGCGGGATTCCGTTTTTTCACGTGTCCCGCCATAGCTCTATAAGCAGGCGACGGCGGATCGGCTCACGTCCTGGATGACAGGATTTCACTAAGCTCAACTTGTCCTCGAACATGATCCGAGCTTTGAAAACCAGTTCCGGTAAAATGCTGCAAACCTTAAAACTAAAGCTACGAGCATTTAATAAACGCAAATTAGCTAAAAAAAGGGTAGAGAATATTTATGAAAAGAATTACTATATTGATGATTATTTTTGTGATATGGACTGCCTTTGCTTGGGGGGAAGCTGCTTATGCCGCCGACCTGCCTAGCGCCGGCATCTATAAATTTACGGAGAAACCCAGCGCTCCGGGTTTTACGATTGGAGATGTGGCCGGCAAGCAGGTTAAACTACAAGATTATAGGGACAAAATTGTCTTGATCTTGTTCTGGACGACCTGGTGAACCTGGTGCCGGAGGGAGTTGCCCTCTCTGGTAAAACTATACGATGAGTTCCAAGACAGCGGCTTTGTTGTTTTGGGTGTTAATGTCCGGGAGAAGAGCAAAATTGTAGAAAAATATGTGAAAAAAGAAAAAATACCCTTTCCAATATTGTTGGACAAAGATGGAAGTGTTGCCAGGGATTATGGCATTAGATCTCACCCCGCGCATTTTATAATAGACAGGCAAGGGCAAATGATCGGCAAGGTAATGGGAGCAAGAAACTGGGCCAGTGTTGAGAGTCGGGATCTTATCCGCTCCCTTATTGCTCAGGAATGAAAAAGGAATAGTACAACATGAGTGAAATTGGATTATATTCTATCTTAATTGCGATGTTCTTGGCGGCATATTCGAGTTTTACTGCTGTCGTGGGAATCAAAAGCCGCCGAGGAGAGATGATCGCCAGTGCTGAAAATGCTGCCGTAGCTGTCTTCGGCTTACTTTCATTAGCCAGTGTGGCCTTGATATACGCACTTATAACCAGAGATTTTCAAATTGAATATGTCGCAAAATATAGCAACCGCAGCCTATCGACGGTTTACACCTTAGCCGCCTTTTACGCGGGCCAGAAAGGATCTCTGCTCTTCTGGGGCTGGTTCCTGTCATTATATACTGCCATTGTGATTTTCCAGAACAGAAGAAAAAACCGTGAACTCTTACCTTGGGTTCTTGCAGTGATGATGGCAATCAATTTTTTCTTCATATTTTTGATGGTTTTCGTGACCAATCCGTTTGAGAGGCTCCCTTACACGCCGTTGGACGGTCAGGGTTTAAACCCCATGCTTCAAAATCCGGGAATGATATTTCATCCCCCAACGCTGTTTTTAGGTTATGTCGGCTTTACCGTACCTTTTGCATTTGCCCTGGCAGCCCTTATTACAGGCCAGCTTGGCGACGACTGGATCAAAACTACCAGAAAATGGACGGTCATTTCCTGGCTTTTCCTGGCGGCCGGTAACTTGCTGGGAATGGAGTGGGCCTATGTAGAGTTGGGATGGGGCGGTTACTGGGCCTGGGATCCGGTTGAAAACGCCTCGTTCATGCCCTGGATTGTTGGAACAGCCTACCTGCACTCGGTGATGATTCAGGAAAAACGCGATATGTTGAAAGTCTGGAATATGGTTTTGATCATTTTAACGTTTCTTTTAACCATCTTCGGCACCTTTATCACGCGCAGCGGTCTGATTGCGTCGGTTCACAGCTTTGGAGAATCGTCATTGGGGTGGATGTTTCTAGTCTTTCTATTCGTAACCCTCATAATATCGGTAGGGTTGCTTATCTACCGGTTACCGGATTTGCGCAGCAAAAACCAGTTGGATTCCCTGCTTTCCAGAGAGAGCAGCTTCTTGTACAACAATCTACTCTTTGTTGGAATAGCCTTTACCGTATTTTGGGGCACACTCTTTCCTATTATTTCCGAGGCTGTACGGGGCGTAAAAATTACGGTGGGGCCCCCTTTTTATAATGCGGTCATCACACCCATAGCCTTAACGCTATTATTTCTGATGGGGGTATGCCCCCTGATTGCCTGGCGAAAAACTACCCTGAAAAATTTTTGTAAAAAGATTTTTTTTCCTGCTGTTATTTCCGCGGCAGGAGCGGCTTTATTATATATTTTACAAATTCGCTCTTTTCTTGTACTGATTACATTGGCTCTGTGCATATTTGTAAGCATAAATCTCTTTTTAGAGTTCTTCAACGGTATGCGTACCCGCCATACATTACTGCAAGAGGGGTATCTACGAGCGTTATGGAATTTAGTTGCCAGAAATAAACGGCGATATGGCGGGCATATTGTTCATTTCGGTGTTGTTCTACTTTTCGTGGCCATGAGTGGAAATGCTTTTAATGTGGAAAAACAAGTAACGGTAAATAAGGGGGAATCGTTTAAAATTAAACAATACATTTTAAAGTACGAGGGTCTCGCCGAGTATCCGACGGCCGGCAAAGACAGAGTGGTTGCGAGCTTGACGGTCTTTAACGACGATAAAAAGGTCGCGGTCCTGTCGCCTGAAAAAGTTTTATTCAGAGGCCAGGAACAACCCACCACGGAAGTGGCAATCCATATAACCTTAAAAGAAGATTTGTATGTAATTCTGGCCGGCTATGGCAAAGATTGGGCCACCTTTAAGGTGCTGGTGAATCCGCTCGTCGTCTGGCTATGGATCGGGGGAGTCATTATGGCTTTAGGGACCGTGGTTGTAATGCTGCCGGATCGCAGGAAACGCAAGCAAAGCAAGTCTGAAGATAGCTGTGCGGAGGCAACATGAATTTTAAATGCGGACCAAAAACCGCAGCGGTCCTTTTGATAATCTTTACAGTGTCTTTTATGCTGGCGATTAAAGCTTTTGCGCTGACTTCCGGAGAAATAACGAAGGGTTTTACCTGTACTTGCGGTTGCAATATGCTGGTGAGTGCCTGCGAAGGATCCATGGAGTGCACGCCGGCCAAAGAAATAACAGACCAAGTCGTTCAAATGATTGAAGCGGGGCAGTCAAAAGAGGAAATCATCCAGTATTTTGTAAACACTAAGGGGGAAAAGATTTTGGCGGCACCCACCAAGAAAGGGTTTAATCTCATCGCCTGGATTCTTCCTTTTCTGGCTATTATTCTGGGAGCGGGCGGCATATATATTTTTATAGATAAATGCTTAATTTCCGGTAAAGATACGGCCGCAGAATCTGAAAATTATAATAAAAAACAGGTATCTGAAGGAAAATATTTAGCTCTGTTTGAAAAAGAATTGAAGGATTTCGAATTATAGGTGCTTAACCCGGACAAGCCCGCTGAAGGCGAACACCTCGGAACCAAAAAATATTTGCCACCAAGGCACAAAGACACAAAGGATATATTTATCATTCTTTCTTCGTGTCTTGGTGTCTTAGTGGCAATGGAAAAAATTTGCCAATAAGCGCCCAAATTATACAATTAAGGAAAAAACATTATGGAATATTTTGTAATTATAGGGCTAATTATTGGAGCGGCCTTTTATATCATAAATCCGCTGTTAAAACCCGGCCGGATGGTGGGCGCTGTTGCTCTTGAAACGGATGAAATGCTGGTGGAGTTAAACTTAAAAAAAGAAGAGGCTTATGCAACCATCAGGGAACTTGAATTTGATTTGAATATGGGGAAGCTGTCAAAAGAAGATTATGAAATCATAAAAGCCCAATATACGCACGGTGCGATCGATTGCATAAAAGCGATCGATGAATTGCAAATGAGTAGAAATAATCAAGCAGGTCCGGCCGAAAAGGATCTGGAAAATGAAATTGAACGGGAAATACCGGCGTTAAATGCAGGTGAATTCGCGCAGGCGGCCGATCTGTTTTGTACCCAATGCGGCCAAAAGTTATCTGCTGCCGATCGGTTTTGCTCGAAGTGTGGTGCTAAACAAGCTTAGCATTGATATTTTGTTAACAATATATTGGAGGAAAATTCACAATGAAACCAAAGTTTAAACCGATTCTCATCTCTCTGGTTGTTTTATCAGTAGTCTCATATCTCATTTATGCAGGGGTAAGGGATACCATGACGTACTATCTCACGGTAAGCGAGGTGCTGGCTCAACCATCTGAAAACCAGGATCAAACCCTCAGAGTGGGGGGCAATGTTTCTCCGGGATCCGTGCAGTGGGATCCTAAAAATTTGAGGTTGCTTTTTACAATCAAGGATGAAAAAGCCAGTATTGCCGTTGATTACAGGGGTGTAGTCCCTGATTCTTTCAAACCGGGAGTAGAAATTATCATCGAGGGAACCTATACGGGTGATGGAAAGTTCAAAGCAACCACCATCATGCCCAAATGTGCCTCCAAGTACGTATAGAATATCCTGGCCCAGAGGACCAGGCTTTGGTTTGCCTCCATAGAGGTGCACCTATCTCAAATGGAGTAAATTAAATCCCAAATAACAAAATGCAAATAACAAATAAATTCCAATGACCGAAAAAACAAATAACAAACAAAAAAACAAAAAAATAGTTTTAGCCCTTGTTTGGAATTTGAGACTTGGAATTTGAGATTTATTTGAAATTTGGTGCTTGTGATTTGTTATTTATTTGTGAGTTTGTGCTTGGAATTTGTGATTTTAGACACAAAACTCCAAGGCAGAGCCGGAGAACTCTGACCCCCGCAATGCGTGACAGGCTTGGCCCATCGAAGATCCCGCCATGCGGGGAAGGATCAGGCTTTTCAGGACTAAACAAATGGTTGAATTGCAAAAACAAGAATATATTATTGAAGTCCGGGGGCTGGTAAAAAAATTCGGTTTTAAAAGCGCTTTGCGGAAAGTGGACCTTTTTTTGAAGAAAGGTGATTGCCTGGCACTTTTCGGCCCCAACGGAGCAGGGAAAACGACATTAATTCAAACTCTGTGCTCCCTGATGCGGCCTACTGCGGGCGAGGTTGTCATTGCAGGGTTTGACACCCGCTATGATAGAGAGGCTTTGCATAATATAATAGGAGTAATTGCACACGATACATTTCTCTACGACAATCTCACGGCCGCTGAAAACTTGTATTTTTATGGGAGGATGTATCATGTCAAGCGACTGAATGAGAAGATTAAAGAACTTATAAATTTGGTCGGATTGAACGCATATGTGAACGATCAAGTTCAAACCTTTTCCCGGGGGATGCAACAACGCCTTGCGGTGGCACGGGCAATCATCCATGATCCCGCGATACTATTTTTGGATGAGCCTTATACCGGGCTGGACCAGCAGGGCATAGAAGATCTGAAACAGCTTCTCATGAAATTTCGAAATCAGGGGAAAACCATCATCCTGACCTCTCATGATTTATCCAGAGGGCTTGAACTGTGTAATCAAGCGGCGATTTTAAACGCTGGAGTTCTGATTTACCAGGAGGATATAGCGAATATAAAGAAGGATGATTTTAAACAGCTTTATCTTAAACTTACAGGAGAAAAAAAATGGCCCGTTCAGGCGCCTTTGCTAGCTTCATCCAAAAACAGCAGGCGATCTTGTGGAAAGATTTCTTATCCGAGCTAAGATCCAAAGAATTGGTTCTTTCCATGTGTCTTTTTGCATTCCTGGTCCTTATTATCTTTAGCTTTGCGTTCGGCACAGGATTGAAGAGCTTCAAGGGTATCATTCCGGGAATCCTCTGGGTAGCGTTTATCTTTTCCGGTCTCTTGGGGTTGAGTCGATCCTTTGGCGTGGAAAGAGATAAAGGAACTCTTCCCGGGCTGCTGCTCTGCCCGGTGAGCCCATGGGAAATTTTTCTGGCAAAAATGATCGGGACGTTCATCTTTACTGTCATCATGGAAATATTTACATTATTAGTATTTACCATCCTGTATAATCAAAATTTCCTGCCCTTTCTACTACCCCTGGGGTTAGTTATTCTCTTGGGGACCTTAGGTTTTTCCATTATAGGTACAATCTTTTCAGCCATGTCGTCAACTACGAGTACAAGAGACGTGATGCTTTCGATCCTGGTCTTTCCCATTTACGTTCCGGTGATTATCGCAGCGGTCAAGGCCACCGGACTGATACTGGATGGAACATCTATTCAGACAATCTATGCATGGCTCAAGATTCTGGTCGCCTTTGATTTGGTGTTTCTTCTGCTGGCCTATTTAACATTCGGCTTTATCATGGAGGAATAATGTCGGCTTCCAAACGAGTATTTGAAATGACCCTTGAAATCATAACCTTTCTTGCGATGTTTGCGGCGCTTTATGCCATATTCCTTTACGCGCCCGTTGAGCAAACAATGGGTATTGTGCAAAAAATTTTTTATATACATTTACCGGCGGCCTTTTTGGCTTTTTTGGGATTTTTCATCACATTTATAGCCAGTATTCTTTATCTTTACAAAAGGGATCTTAAATGGGACGCGGCGGCATTTTGTTCCGCTGAGATCGGGGTTATATTCTGCACCATTGTTTTGATCACGGGTCCTATTTGGGCCAAACCCATCTGGAATGTATGGTGGACCTGGGATCCCCGGTTAACCACAACCCTGATCCTCTGGTTTGTTTATATCGCCTATCTCATGTTAAGAGGCGTGGTGAAAGAGCATCAGCGGGCCAACTTTTCGGCTGTCTTTGGAATTATAGGATTTGTCAATGTTCCGATTACCTTCCTCGCCATCAGGTTGTGGAGAAGCATACATCCGGTATTGATCACCTCGCGGGGCATCAATATCTCAACACCTATGAAACATACGTTGGCATTGACATTTTTGGCCTTTTGTCTGCTGTTTTTCTGTCTGCTCAAAAGCAGAATCAGGCTGGAAAAAATGAGAATGGACACGGGAATGCTCAGCGCTTTAGTCGAAGAAAAATTTTACTCTAAATGAGCGTAAACAAAATGAAAGGATAGAACCATGGGCAGTGCGATTTACCTCTTTGCAGCTTTTAGTTTGACCTGGATCATTATATTCATTTACATTTTAAGCATGCTGAAGAGACAGAAAACGCTGGAGATTCGGATTGATAGATTAAGTGAGCTTATAGATGATGGAAGAAAAAGAAAAACCAGTTAACCTTACCGCGGCATTTATCGTTTTTTTAATGATCACTACCTCGCTAAAAAAGTTTTGGGTCCCATAGACCGGTCCCAGCCGGATATCTTGCGTTTATTCCGCGATCTGATTGAGAAGCCGCAAGCAAGTAAAGTATGATATGAATTTTAATAAAGTTACACAAAACATCCTGGTATTATTGTTGTTGTATGTGGCAGTTTGGCCGGGACCGGCATTGGCTGTCAATACGCTGCTTGTCGAAGACTATCAAATACAGCTTTTTACAGATCCTGAGCCGTTGATTGCGGGAAAAGAGACCTTCATAATAGCTAAAATTCTGCGGTCACAAGACCGTGCGCCGGTCCGAGATGCAAAAATATATTTTAGCATCACGGATAATTCCCAGGGAAAAGAAATTGAAGCCTTAGACCTAAAGAAAAATACAGCATATCAAGCGGCCCGGGAAGTCGACGAGTTCGGAAACTACCAGCTCAAGACCACCTTTAAAAATCCTGGCGGCTATTTTATTCAGGTGGCAATTAATGCGTTGAAAGGCAAAAAGCCGTATCCACCGGTAACGGTCGGTTTTACCGTTACCGTCAAGGCCCCCAATTCGAATCTTAGGATTGCGCTGGTTCTGCTGTCAATCCTGTCCATTACAATTGTTGGTATTTACCTGATTAACGTTAGAAGAAAAATTACACCTGTCGGCTCAGAGGGACTTAACTTGCTGGATATTCCCTGGGTAAAGAGGCTTTTGCAGTCAAAATACTTTCAGCCTTTCTTTCAAGTACCCCTATTAGGATTCACTGCAATCCTTTTGATTTTGGCATTTGTAGATATTCAGGATTCCGGAAAAAACGTGTCCACCATGCTTATCTGGATCATATGGTGGGCCGGCATTATTTTTACCTTTGCACTGGTTGGGAGGATGTGGTGTTTTATGTGTCCTGTGGGCGCATTATCAGAATGGACCTCCAGATTTTTTGAGCCCCACCGCCTTTTCCCGCCCAAGCTGAGGAATATGTGGCTGGCAAATTTTATGTTTATCGGGCTGACATGGCTCGATATTCAGATCGGTGTAGTGCGCAGTCCCATGGTTACCGGATCACTTTTGATAGGCATCACCGTTGTTGCGGTGGTGGTCGGTTTTTTTTTTCAAAGAAGGACCTTTTGCAGGTACCTATGCCCCATCGGGAGTCTGATCGGCATATATTCCATGTTCTCCGCCGTGGAATTGAGATCAAAAGACTGTGAAATATGCAGAAACCACAAATACAAGGATTGTTATGTAGGCAACAAAAAGGGTTATGGATGTCCAATGTTTGAAATAATACCGGCGATGGACAGCAATAACTTGTGTAGCTTCTGCGGCGAATGTATCAAGACCTGTCCCAAGAATAATATCACGCTGCGGTTCAGGCCTTTTTTCAAAGACGCCTGGACAACCGGAAAAAGGTCTTTGGATGAAGCAGCATTGGCGGTTGCACTTGTGGGAATAAGTATCTTTGTGACCGGCGATATGCTGGCACCCTGGGCGGGCTGGATGGAGTCCGCCATGAAATTCTTTCCTGCTCAGCAGTTAGGGATAACGTATCAGTACACCGTAGAGGTTGTTACAAAATCAGCGCTCTTTTTTGGCGTTTCACTGCTTCTCATTCCCGGGATTATTTTACTGGCGGCGGCCATATCCAATAAGATTGTCGGTCAAAGAAACCACAAGGGTATTAAACAGACATTTATCAATTTCGGATATATGTTCATACCCATTGGGCTTTCCATGCACCTGGCACACAATACCGGGCATCTATTGAAAGAATCCGGAGGAGTAGTCCCGGCCGTCCAGAGAGTGATAAACAAATACACCCCTTTTTTTGCGGGAACCCCGGACTGGAGCCTCGCGGCAAAATCACTGATCAATCCTTCAGTCTTATACTGGATTCAGATGGTACTTTTTACAGTTTTCTATATTTTCTCTTTATACTCCGGTTACCGGTTGGCAATCAATAATTATGCCAATCCGAATACGGCGTTCAAGGCTCTAATGCCGATGATATTCGTCTCTTTTGTTTTGATAGTTATAAATGTTTATCTTCTCAATTTGCCAATGGCACCAAGGCATACACATTAACTGCTTTGCAACCGTTCAGGGGTTCAGGGTTCAAGCCCGCCCTGGCCTCCGGCTCGTAGAGACATGAGCCTACGCCTCGGAGAGCGCGACGGCCGTTATCAGGGAGATCAACCCTCTGATATTAAAAACATATGCCTTGGATCCAACTTCTTGCAATCAGTTCTGGGCCAGGGGTTCTTGGGTCGTTAGTAAAGGTTAACAAAGAAAAAGTGACGTTGAACTTCTGAATCCCGAATGTGTGAACGCCTATGAAAGGCAACCCTGAACGGGGAACTCTGAACCTGTGAACGCTTACACCGTTTTAACGGAGAATAACAATGAGCAAAAAACCGAAAAAAACTTCACCTAAAAAACGGATTAGTACAAAATCAAGGTCAAAGAAGGCTTCCGGAAAAAAACATACGAAGTCGCCGTCATCTACAAAAAGTCTGCCGATAATCATTGCAGTGGTCATCGTGATTTTCATAGGCGGTTACTTCTATGACAAATACTCTCGGGACTATCCAATCGCTATTAAGGATGTGTCTGCCGCGAATATCGATGCACTAAGGGGTGGTGAGACGCGCCCGGCACTCTCTCCGGCACTGTTTATCGGAAAGACTGCCAGGGCCTATAAAACAGCCCGAAAAAATCCGGAACTGCTCGATAGTATCTACTGTTACTGCAACTGCAAACAAAGCTTAGGGCATAAGAGCCTGTTGACCTGCTTTGTCGGCAAACACGCTGCTAACTGTGATATCTGCCAGGATCAGGCTTTATATGCCTATTCACTTTATCAAAAGGATAATGACATCGCCAAGATGAGAGTAGCTGTTGATAAAAGGTTCTGGCGGCCGTTACGTTAAAACCTTAATTGAACGAGCCCTTAGTCCCTTAGTTGTAAAATTTGTGTATTTTGTGGCAAAACTTATTTTCATTGCCACCAAGACACCAAGACACGAAGAAAGAATAGTTAAAAGCACGTCAGTGCTTTAATCGTTGCGTTTGCAATCGGGCGCAAAGCACCCGGTTTAAGGCAAACAATAAATATCCCCTTTGTGTCTTTGTGCCTTTGTGGCAAATATTTGTTATTTCTCTCCGAGGCGTAGGCTCTACCCTCCGGCCTGTAAGCCCTACGGGCTGGAAGCGGAGCCGGAGGCCGGTTTATCCGGTTTAGGGTTGAGACCATGAAACATAGATACGTTTTCTTGATAGTTCTTCTTGCACTGATACTCCCGGCCACAGGCCATACACAAGGCCGGGTAACGGCTATTGACGCGCTTGTCGTTGACCTCTGGCCTGATTATGATCGAGCCTCTGTCCTGGTCTTGTTAACCGGTACGTTATCCGCTGACACGAAGTTACCTGCAACCGTCATTTTTCCAGTTCCGGAAACAGCCCGGTTGAATGCCGTTGCTCGCATAGACAGCAGTGACGGCATCATGAAAGATGATATCCTTTCCGGCCCTGTCCCTGGCGGATTCAGGTTCACTACCCCCGATTTGCGTTTTAGGGTGGAGTACTATCTTCCTTATGCCGTCAATAACAACCGGCGCACCTTTAACTTTACCTGGTTAGCCGACTGGTCCGTTAATAGTTTTCAATTAAAGGTGCAGCAGCCAATATATGCAAGTTCCCTTGCCACTGAGCCTGCGGCCGTGAATGTATCAAAAGATCAGGACGGGTTTACCTATCACGCCTTTCCTGTACAAGCGGTTCCGGCCGGACAGTCATTTGCAGTGGACGTGGATTATACAATGACCACGGCGCAGTTGTCGGCTGAAAGTTCGGCTCCCTCCGGTACAGGCATACAAGAACCTGGATTACCCTCCACGTCAAAAACCGGCGCAGGTATTAACTGGCCCATTGTAGCTGTTGTTGCGGGTGGTGTAATTATAGTAATTATCTTTGTTTGGCAGCTTGCCACCCGGCGAGGTGCGTCCAACCGGTCCGTAACCCAAGATGCAAAGGCCCAAAAACAGTCGCACGCAAAATTTTGCCGTCATTGCGGCAACCCGATGGATAAAGATGATAAATTTTGTCGCAAATGCGGCCAGGCCATGCAAGGTGAATGAACCCTTTCTGGTGGAGTGATAAATAGAGACCATCGTTTCCGGAAGCTAAGGGCTCGGATGCCGTGAGCATCTCCGTGAAACGTGGTGAGAAACTGGTAAAAGAGAACGCGTATCGACTGCTAAATAAGTAGAAACTTATAATTTTATGTGCGTCCCGTAAGCCCCGTAAGCCCATACGCATATTTGTATCGAGATACTAACAATATTGTTTTTTAGATATTAAATGTGGTTGCCGAAGGTATTTATTGTGAATTTTTTCGCTCGAATAGTTATCTGTTTTGTTGAGACCATTTTCTGGTGATAGCCAGCGTAGCACAATATTATCCTTTCTTATGATGGATACTTACCCTGTAAGGTCCGAGCAATTTAAATAGGCTTTTGTTCAATCAATCTTTGAAAACACACGCCTAAAAACTTCTGACGTGTCTTGGCAAACAGTTCGCTTAATTCCATAAGGGGGGAGTGGCTGTCTTTGTCAAATACAACCAAAAGCTCATCATGAATTATTTATCGAAACAACTCCTCACGTTCAGGTTCAAGATTATAAGCAGTACAAACCGATCCCATATCGCATTTCCCTCATCTACCCAATAGTGCTTGCCGATATCGCGCAGACAGGGGATAAACATAAATTTCTTTGACAGCCATCCCCTGCCGCTTATTTTCACGGTCCATCCGACCTCGGCCTGTCGTTGCCCCCACGTGAACCCAATTGGCAGCCTTGTAACAAGTGCCTTTGAATCTTTTCTGCTCCACCAGGGTTTCAAAAAGAACCGGACGGTAACCATAGCAACTTTGCCAATCATCCGGAACCGTCTTTGCAGCCAGGGCAAGAACAGAACTGGCAAGATTCTTGACTTTAACCCAAGGAAAAATAAGAAACCGACTGTTATTAACAATCTTTTGTAAATTTCGCTTGCGTTGCTTATCGCTCCATTGAATCCATCGGTCCCTTGGAGCCATCTTCCATGCCGGACTGGAAAATTGCAAACACCCAAGAATAACAACATGTCTTTTGCCGGATTGAATAAAATATCGTAATTGCGCTCCAAAAGGTAATTGATATCCCAAGTAATGATATCGATCAATGTACTCATACCAAAGCTTTCTTTGCTCTTGGGTCTTAACTCTTGTTAATAATATGGGAGATAGCTCGTTAAGCTTTACTGAAATGGTGACCTGAGGATCTGCCTGCTCAGTCCTTGGGACATTTGATTTTTTCACCTTCGCATGCTGCTTTCTGCACGCTGGCAGCCGGATGATGCCCTTAGCATCCAAACGCTCAAGAAATTGCCGGCATTCAACGTCTTTTAACTTTCCTGTTGGCCTTTTCCAGGAAAATAACTCACAGATGGTATTGGCAAGTTCAGCACGGCTGAGCTTTGGAAAAGTGGCTACAATTTCGACAATTTCATTTAAATGATCTTTGCTAACGACTAGGCCGCAAAACGTCTCAGTCTCAGAAGATATCGGTTTCATATGATCACCTGTTTCTTATCATGATTATTTATCGTAATATACAGGCCTCATACTTGAGCATCGTAATGAAGATTAAGCTCATGTCTTCAATATCAGACAGCTTGCCTCAATCATGCATTTCCCAAGATTAAAGATTTCTAAACCAAATCGTTACTTTTGTCAAACATCCTATCCCCATCAAAAAAAAGGGGAATATCAATTCCCCTATCGCTTTACCTCAAGCGAACACAATCACCGTCTATAGAAGTGTTCAGACCGCCTGAGATACCATTTAATAATCAAGTCAGAGAACTCGGGATAACCATGACCGAACTTGCCGTCAGACTGGGATTGACTCAACCGGCTGTGAGCATCTTCCGTGAAACGTGGTGAGAAACTGGTAAAAGAGAACGCGTATCGACTGCTAACCAAGCAGAAACTTATAATTTTATGTACGTTCCCGCAAGCCCGAAACCTCCAGTCGAAGCGTTTGAAAAGGACAAAAATATACTGCAACGCCCAGATGGTCAACCGACAAATTAAAAAATAATGCCAAATCGACGAGGCCTCCGGCAATCTGCTGGAAACCGCCATTGACAAGTTCGGTTTATCGGCTCGAGCCTACAACCGCATCCTTAAGATCGCCCGCACCATCACCGATCTTGAAAGTGTATCAGATATCCAGGTAGATCATATCTCCGAGGCGATCCAATACCGCACCCTGGACCGGGGAAAACGCTTTGTTTAACCGATTGACAACCTCTATTTATTGTAATACGATTTGCAAAATAGCGATACAAGGAGGTGTGGTCCGATGCCTTTGAGTTTGAGAATGCCCCCCCAAAAAGAAGAGATGATCAAAAAAGCCGCTAAAAGAGCAGGAAAAACCAAGTCGGCATATATCCTCGAGGCCGTGGATGAAAAATTGGGTTTGGTGAAAAACAGGGAACAGATGATTCGAGAGTTTGCAGGCTGGTTGTCCCATGATGAAGCTGAGGAACTGAGAAAAGCAACCGAGGTTTTCAACCAAGTTAATGAAGGGGATTGGGATTGAAACTTGTACTGGATACTAATGCCTACAGCGACTATGCTGAGGGACTGCCTGAAACAGTAGACTTTATGGCTACCCATGGCCGGCACCTATATTTGTCCTCCGTGGTTCTTGGAGAACTTAATTTCGGATTTATGAAAAGTAGCCGGCAGCAATTAAACGAAGGGAAATTACAGCAGTTTATCAGCCGCTTGGGAGTAGAAATCATTGATGTTAATGCAGATGTTGCTAGAAAATACGCCATTATCTATTTATCCCTGCAAAAGAAAGGCGCCAAAATACCAATCAATGATGTATGGATTGCGGCATCCTGTATGGAAGTCGGAGGGACTCTGCTGACCAGAGATAGGCATTTCAAAGTAGTGGAACAGATAGAGACAGTTGTATTCGCTACTTTTTAGAAACAGGTTGGAAAAACTAAAAAAGCTTACGGTATAGATCCGTAAGCTTTTGAATTTACATGGCTGAGGGACCAGCGGTTGAGTTGATAAGAACTCGCTTTTTGAAAGCCTATGTATTGAAACGCTCAGTTTAGGATTTAGTAACGGCTCTAGTTGTATGGAAACAAATTCTCAGCTGACTACAGTTCAACATGCTGTGTTGTTAGGATAAATTAGCCGCCAATCACTGATCAAGGTTTGACCCCGGCTTCTTGGTGATGGAGAATATGTCTAACAGATCCTTAAAGAGGCCAACGAGCAACTTGAAAACCGCTACGTTCCGGCAGGCAGCGGGTTTGACATAGAAAAGGTTGCGCACAGAGTTGCACAAGTATTGGAAGTTGATTTGGACAAAGTGGGAAAAGGGAAAGCATCCGGAAACGGTACGCGCAAGAAGCCTGCTTTGTTTCCGGGCAGTCAGAGAACGCGGGATAACCATGACCGAACTTGCCGTCAGACTGGGATTGACTCAACCGGCTGTGAGCATCTCCGTGAAACGTGGTGAG
>NZ_JAZFTO010000104.1:0-3748 GCF_036446775.1 Candidatus Desulfatibia sp. | reverse complement strand
ATATTAACCTGGGTTCAGCGGTTCAGCGTTCAAGCCCGCCCTGGCCTCCGGCTCGTAGAGACATAGAGCCTACGCCTCGGAGAGCGCGACGGCCGTTATCAAGGAGATCAACCCTCTGCTATTAAAATATACGCATTGGATTCAACTTCTTGAAATCAGGTCTGGGCCAGGGGTTCCGGGTTAATGAGCCCTTACAGGCTCAACCCAAAAGAGTTGCGCCTCAATAGAGGCGGCAAGTAATTTTCACCCAATGGGGTGCAAGAGACCAATCGTGACATTGAGTTGTAACATTAAGTAATATCAAGTTTTTATAACCTTTGAACCTAGAACCCTGAACCTAGAACCGATCAGTTTAGGGCGTAGATATCTTTAGGTATTTCACTCGAACCCTCTTGGCTCGGCGTAGCTTTAGCGAAGACGGCTGAATCCTTGGACCCTTTCTGCTACGCTCCAACCCCGGTATGCGGAATCTTCGCTTTGCTACGACAAGCAGCGGGGAATTCAAATTTAAATCTCCAAAGCAAGCTCTTTGTCATACATAAGCCGCCTCATTATCTATTCTTCGTTTGAGAAATTCGTTCATGTTTTTCCGGTGACTGACAATATATGCCAGAGTGAAATTAAAATAGCGCTGACTTCAAGCCGTTGACGCATTTAGTTCCGTGTGTTATCGATAAAAACGGGTATTTTCTTAAAACGATAATTCCCAGTAGAAAGGCAACAAGAAGTACCTTGGAGGAAAAAATGGTTAAGAAACAAAAAAAAATAGTCCTTGATGAATACGAAAAAGAAATCTTAGAGGCATATGAAAATGGAATGCTAAAGCCCTCAAAATCTCAGCCTGACTACCAAACAATAGCTCGCAATACGATGAAAAAGAATCGTAAGATCAACATAAGGATTTCGGAAAATGATCTTTCCGCTTTGCAAAGAAGAGCCGCCCGGGAAGGCATCCCTTATCAAACATTAATTGGAAGTGTGCTTCACAAATATGTAAGTGGCTTTTTAAAAGAAGCAGGATAAAAAGGACTGGCATAATCTTTCAGTTCAAAGGAGAGCTAATGCCGCAGTCTGTGTTGCGGGGGTTTCATAAAATCGCATTACGATTTTATTGGGGGGAGAAGACTGACAGCAAGTTGCGGTCAAAAGTTTTTAACTCTTTGATTTTATTTAATTGACAAACAGACAGATGTAAAAGGTCTCTGGCAGTTAATCCAGGGTGCCTGTCGGCCAGGTCGCGGGCGAGAAGGACCGTTTCTGAACTGATCGGAATAACACGGTCAACACCTTTGGTGGCAAGTTCCAAGGCGGCATCAAGAGTTGCCAGGCGTCCAACAGGTAAATAGACATGGAGTAATTCCTGTAAGACTTCGGCGGAAGTTGCCAGTCGCTTGCCTCGCTTGCTGGATGTTAAAAAGAAATCTTGTGCTTCATTTTTCAAAGGATGAGGCTTACCCACAGCATAAATAAAAACATTGCTGTCAACGAAAATCATGGTTTTTTTCCTGCCTGAAAGCCCTCTAAAACAAGCCTTTTATGTTCTTCCCAGTCCGGTTCGGTTCCATGTTCTCTTTGGTTGCACTTTTTAAAAAAAACCTCCAAAGAATCGGGGTCGGTCAAAGGATGCGTTTGTTGATTCATCTCTATCATCTTTTTTCCCGCTTCTCGCAACCAGGCACTTAGCGACTTTGATTCTTTTAAAGCCTTGGCTTTGAATCTTGCCGCTTCCTCCTCTTGTAATATGACTTGAATTCTGACAGACATTTTATCCGCCTCCAAAATATTAATATGTAATCATATGGCGTATGCGTAACATTATTACACACCGTTGAATTTGTCAATATAAAATTCCGGGAAGGACGCATTATTCCAGGGCCACGTCATTATTCGGGAAAGCGAATCAATTCTATCTGAATCAGTTGAATTCGTGACTTTTCTGAGTTCATCAGTTTTAAATTGCAGAATATTCAGGGGATTACAGGTTGTCCGGCAAATAGTCCTCGCGTACCGGAGAAAAGACCTCTACAGCGATTGAATCCTCTATGATCTCAGCACTATGCTCAACATCTCCGGGAATGCTCCAGGAGTCTCCCGCTTCGGTCTCAAAAGTTTCCTCGCCGATGAAAAGCAGCATTCGACCCGCAACCAGGTATCCTGTCTGTTCATGCGGGTGGCTGTGTCTGGGTATTTTACTCTCTTTTTGCAGTCGGAATTCGGTTAAAAGCGTTTTTTCGCCAAAAACCAGAGTCTTAATCTTTATCCCTTCCAGCATCTGCTTGTAACCGCTGCTATCACTTTTATAGAACATTGTAACCTCTTTGCATTAAAAGAAATTGATTTTTTATTTATTTACATACAGGAAGTTATTTTTCAATCGGTAATTATTTGCATGGTCTTAACACATCAATCTCTATTCTTTAATTTGAACAAGCAAAAAAAAATATAACGAAATCATCCAGCGGCTTACGAATCATCCATTTCGCTTTCGAATGTTTTAAGAGTTAGTTCTACGTAACTTCTCAATAAGTTAGGGCTTAGGAAATTGCCGCGCTTCAGAATTTAACGCTCAAACTTAAAACCTGAAACGCGATCAATTAGACTTTTTACGGATTCACCAATATTATGCTTGAAAACTTTTTAGATATGTATAATATAGAGTCGGATTTTTTTAATGCGGAGGATGAGGATGCATAGAATACGCATTGGGGTGATGTGTTTGATGATGGTTTTGATTCTTGGGGTATCATTGGATGCCGCCGGGCAGGAGGAAGCCGCCGGGCAGGATACGGATGCCGGTGAACAGAAGCTAGAAGATATGCTTATTCCCATGGGCGTCATTGTGATCAAGGCGCATGAGTCGATTGAGCCGAAGAGATCTTCGGTTGAATTTGATCATGCCCTACATTTTATTAATGACTGTAGAATTTGCCATCACAAATGGGAAGGAAAAACCCAAATCCCCCTCTGTGCTTCAGCAGAATGTCACGATTTGCTCAAATCGCCGAAAAAGCCGACAAGATACCTTGTTTATACAGCAACGGCCATCTTGTATTACAAGTATGCATATCACAAAATGTGTGTCGGGTGTCACAAAACCATTAAAGTCAAGCGCACAGAAATGGAAATGTCGTATCAGGTTTTGAAAGAAAAACTGCCCCGCGGCGGCCCCACAGGTTGCGTTGAGTGTCACCCGAAAGACTATTAATATTGATGAATTCGTAAAAATACGAATTCATCAGGTATTTGAATTTACTACCTTACGCTTATAACGTTCGTAAAACACGTTTTTGAAGCTCCCTGCAGCAAGCTACAGGGAGCTTCGACTGTAAGGAATTCTATCAATTTTTTGATTCGCTCGCTAACCCCGCAGCGACTCGACTGAGCTCGTCGAAGTCAAGCTGCGGGGAATGCGCTCGCTGTGCAGTTCAACTTTTTTACGAAGTCATTTCATTCCCTCCTCGCAGGTCTCTCTTAGATCCTACCTTTTTGCACTTGAACCTTACCCAAGTGTTGTGTTAATCTATACTTTTCATAGAAAATGCCGATAGTTCTCAATACAGACCTCGTTATTTACCTTATATAAATGACCGTAGACCTTTATATACCATGGGATTGCACATAAATTGGACATCAGGTCGGTCTAGGTTATAAGGTTCCGGGTTCCCGGTTCAGGCCTCCGGCTCGTAGAGGCACGATCCTACGCCTCGGAGAGGTTAAGCGCTTCGCGCTTTTTTCCTTAACCATTGAT
>NZ_JAZFTO010000103.1:0-8459 GCF_036446775.1 Candidatus Desulfatibia sp. | reverse complement strand
GGGCTGAACGAAGGCGCCGACCAGGTGGCTTCGGCTTCAGGGCAGGTATCCACTTCCAGCCAGGAACTGGCCGAAGGCTCCGGCGAGCAGGCCGCATCTATCGAGGAGACCTCTTCCTCACTGGAAGAGATGGCCTCCATGACCAAGCAGAACGCCGATAATGCCAACCAGGCCGACAACCTCATGAAAGAGGCCAACCAGGTTGTTACCAAGGCCAACGAATCCATGACCGAACTGACGGGATCCATGGAGGAGATTTCCAAGGCCAGCGAAGAGACTTCCAAGATCATCAAGACCATCGATGAGATTGCTTTCCAGACCAACCTGCTGGCCTTAAATGCTGCCGTTGAAGCGGCGCGGGCCGGTGAGGCCGGGGCCGGATTTGCGGTCGTGGCCGATGAAGTCAGAAATCTGGCCATGCGGGCCGCCGATGCCGCCAAAAATACGGCCGATCTGATCGAAGGCACGGTCAAGAAAGTCAATGAAGGCGGAGAACTGGTGAGTACCACCAATGAGGCCTTCGCACAAGTTGCTGAAAGCTCTGCCAAGGTGGGCGAGCTGGTCGGTGAAATTGCGGCGGCCTCCAACGAGCAGGCCGACGGGATCGAGCAGGTCAACAAGGCCGTGGTGGAAATGGACAAGGTGGTCCAGCAGAATGCCGCCAATGCCGAGGAGTCCGCCTCTGCTTCCGAGGAAATGAGCGCCCAGGCCGAACAGATGAAGGGTTTTGTCGATGAACTTGTTGCGCTGGTGGCCGGCAGTGCCGGTGCCGGACAGAGAGTTACCCGGACCAAGGCTGCGGCTTCAAAAGGCGTTGCAAAGAGAGGCCTGGCAGCTATTGTAAAAAAGGTCAAAACCAAAAAAACCAAAGAAGTGGCCGTGCACCAGGCCAGGGAAGTAGGTCCTGAGCAGGTCATTCCAATGGCAGATGACGATTTTAAGGATTTTTAACTAAAAGGAAATGCATGGTGATGGCTTTTTAGGTCATCACCATGCGGCTTTATTTTTCAATTATTTAGCTGTTCCATTTTTACTTTTAACAACTGATGGTTTGTGTGAGTTTATCATGGACGTCTGCAATCCTGCGTGAAGGTTTCAGTTCGCACTGTAAAAAACTATGCTGAATCCTAATTTCCGAGGACAGATGTGGCCGAGGGGTCCACTCCTAACTAAACAAGGACTGCATCCCCTCTTTTACAAAAGCTTCTACTTTAGCAAGATCCCGGGCCTTAATCTTCTCCTTGAAGCGATTTGAGGAAATCTTTTGGGTTTTGCGCTTTTACGAGGCTTTCCCCGATTAGAAAATTCCAGATGCCTGCATTTAGATTTTTTTCAATATCCGCCCGCGTGTGTAAGCCGCTGGCGGCCACGGCGATTTGATGGGGCTCAAACAGCGATTTCAGACGAATGGCGGTCTCAATATCGGTTTCAAAAGAACGCAGGTTGCGGTTATTGATTCCGATCAGCCTGGCTCCGGATCTGGTGGCTGTTTCAAGATCTTTTTCCGTATGGATTTCAACCAGGACGTCCAATTTGAGTTCAGCGCAGATATCAAGGTAGTCCTTCAGTTGCTGCTGTTCGAGAATACGGACAATCAGCAAAACAGCATCTGCGCCCATCAAGGCAGATTCGTAAAGCTGGTAGGCGGAAATCATAAAATCTTTACGGAGTACCGGAAGGGTTGTGGTTTCACGTGCGCTTTTTAAATCCTGGCGGCTGCCTTGAAAAAAAGGCTGATCCGTTAGAACGGAAAGCGCTGCGGCTCCGCCCTTTTCACATTCGGATGCATATGTTACGGGGTCCAGATTTTGGCGGATAACACCCTTGGAAGGCGAAGCCCGTTTGATTTCGGCAATGATATTAACCCCCGTTGCACCGGGATGCTCAAGTCTCTTTAAAAATGAACGCCTTGTGCGAGGCATCAGCGCCTGCTCGCGAATTTGCGGTTCCGGCAGGCGTTTTTGAGCCTTGGCAACATCCAGCTTTTTATGAGCCACAATTTTACTTAAGATATCTTTACCCATTAGCCGTTTTCCTGGGTGAATGTAACCAGCGCCTCTAACTTTGCCAGAGCGGCGCCTTGATCAATCGATTCTTCCGCCAGGCGGATTCCTTCCTGGAATTCGGCTGCTTTTTCTGCCGCCACAAGGGCTGCGGCCGTATTGAGCAGGACAACATCACGCCGGGGTCCTTTTTCTCCTTTAAGAATAGCCATCGTTATTTCGGCGTTTTCTTCCGGGCTTCCGCCGGTTAAATCGTTTGAATCCGCTAAAATTCCGAAAAATTGTTCCGGATTAATATCAAAGGTGCGGATCAAGCCGTCTTTGAGTTCGGAGACGCGGGTGGGTGCGCAGACAGAAATTTCGTCCAGACCGTCATGGCCGTGGACCACAAAAGCTCTTTTGGCGCCCAGAAGCTGCAAGGCCTGGGCAAACATTTCCGTTAACTCAGGAGCGTATACGCCCAGAAGCTGGCAATTGGCGGCCGCCGGGTTTGTCAGCGGTCCCAGCATATTGAAAATACTGCGCAGCCCCACCTCTTGCCTGGCTTTGGCGGCATGCCGCATGGCGCCGTGAAAAAGCGGTGCAAACAGAAAGCCGATACCGATTTCCTGCACAGCCTCTTCCACGATTTCCGGCTGGGTATCCAGCTTTACACCCAAAACTTCGAGCAGATCGGCGCTGCCGCAGCGGCTCGATACCGAACGATTACCGTGCTTGGCGACCGTAAGACCGCAACCCGCCACCACCAGGGCAGTGGTAGTGGATATATTGAATGTATGGGCTCCATCACCACCGGTTCCGCAGGTATCCACGATGGTCGACGCTGCCGCCTGAATGCGCACGGCTTTGCGCCGCATGGCACGCGCCGCACCGGCCAGTTCCTCAAATGTTTCTCCTTTGGTGGCCAGGGCGGCCATCAATGCTCCGATCTGGGCGTCGGTTACATTGCCGGAAAAAATTTCAGTTATCATTTGCGCCATTTCGTCTGCGCTTAAATTGTTTCCCCGGACGATTTTGTTGAGATTTTCCCGAAACATTGTGTTTTCCTCCCTTATTATCATTCGTAAATTGCCACTAAGGCACCGAGGCACGAAGAAAAAATAATAAATATATCCTTTGTATCTAAAATCCCAAATTCCAAGCACCAAAAAACAAACAAGCTCCAAACTACAAGCACCAAATTCCACTTCCTAAACTATTTTCGGTCACCTGTCGAGAGCCTCTAGGTCGAACGATTGTTATTTGTTTGATATTTGGTATTTGTTATTTGGAATTTAATTAACTCCATTTGAGGTGCGCTCCTATGGGGTGAAATCAAAACCTGGTACTCTGAGCCAGGATTCTTTACTCATGTTTGTGTGCTGTTTATAAAATTTCTGAGAAGCCGTTTTCCGACCCGTGTCATGATCGATTCCGGGTGAAACTGGATCCCTTCGGTTGCATGTTGGCGATGCCGGATTCCCATGATTTCACCGTCATCGGTTTCCGAGCTGATTTCGAGGCATTCAGGAAAATTTTCCCTTGAAACGGCCAGGGAATGATAACGCATGGCCTCAAAGGGATTGCGGATGCCCTCATATATCTTTTTGCCGTCTGAATGAATCATGGAAGTTTTTCCGTGCATCAGCCGTTTGGCGGATACGACTTCTGCGCCGAAAGCGGCGGCAATGGCCTGATGGCCCAGGCACACACCTAAAACAGGGACTTTTCCGGAAAAATGCTTTATTAACGGTATAATAAGTCCCGCCGATTCCGGGCGGCCGGGACCGGGTGATATGACGATACCTTCAGGCCCCCAGGTGATGAGTTCCGCAAGGGGCAGAACGTCATTACGAACCACCTGGATCGAGGCGCCGATTTGCTCTAAGTATTGCACCAGATTATACGTGAATGAGTCATAGTTGTCGATCATCAGGATCATGGTTGTTTCTCCCAACCCGGACAAGCCGGAACCAAACAGGATAGATTAAAACTTTAACCACCTGTGCCATTTAACAAGCTGATACTGGACACTGGATGCTTGATGCTGGATAAAATAAGGATAACATCCTATTAAAATCCAGTATCCAGAAACTAGCATCAAGCATCTTATCCATAGAGGCATTACAAGGTGTTATAAAAATATTTTGCCACAAAATGCACAAATATGATCGTTAAGAAACTAAGTTATTGCAGAATTTTGTAAAAGCTGCAGCGCTTTCTGCATGGCTTTGGCTTTATTGACAACTTCCAGACGTTCTGTTTCCGGATCCGAATCAGCAACGATTCCGGCCCCGGCTTGAACCGTCAGGGTTCCGTTCTCAATGCAGGCGGTCCGGATGGTGATGGCCATGTCCATGTTGCCGTGGAACGAAATATATCCAACGGCACCGCCGTAAGGCCCCCGGGGACTTTTTTCGAGCTCGGCGATGATTTCCATGGCTCTGACTTTGGGTGCTCCGGAGAGGGTGCCGGCCGGAAAGGTCGCCTGGAGCAAATCCCAGGCATCGTATTCAGAACGAAGGTCACAGATGATGTTGGATACCAGATGCATAACATGCGAGTAGCGCTCCACGATCATCAGATCCGTAACCTGAACCGTTCCGACTTCCGCCACCCGTCCTAAGTCGTTGCGTCCCAGATCGACCAGCATCAGGTGTTCGGCTCTTTCTTTCTCATCGGAAAGAAGTTCGTCGGCCAGCGCGCGGTCCTCCTGCTCGGCTTTTCCTCTGGGCCGGGTACCGGCGATGGGGCGCAGGGTGGCGACACCGCTTTCCAGGCGTACCATGACTTCAGGAGATGAACCTACCAGGGTTACATTTTCCAAGTGAAGAAAGAATAGGTAGGGTGAGGGGTTGATGTATCGCTGGGCACGGTAAAGCGTCCAGAGGTCCGGCGGCGATTGACAGACAAAAGGCTTGGAGATTACCGCTTGGATAATATCGCCGGCAACAATATATTCTTTGGTTTTTTTGACCATATCCCGGAAGGCTTCGGCTTTCCAGGGAGCTTCCAGTTTGCAGTTGTCGGTTTCAACGATTGTATTGATCGCGGGTGCGGGCTGTTCCATTTTGCGCAGCAAAGATTGGATCCGGCGGGTTGCTGCCTGATACACTTGGTCAGAATCCTGATCCTGGCCAATAAAGGTGATGACAACCACCATCAGAGTATGCTGGATATTGTCAAAAATCAGCAATTCGTCGGGTATAGTAAAGTGGGCCAGCGGTTTGTTCTGCGGCAGCATATTTGGTATTTTTTCAAAAAATGAGACCATTTCATAGGTGATATATCCGACCAGACCGCCCCAGAACCGGGGCAGTTCCGGGACGTGTGCCGGGTGGTATTGTTTCATCAGGTTGCGCAGTTCAGCCAGCGGGTTCCCGTTGTGCACAATCTGTCTGACATGGCCGTTTTCATTGATCTCGATTACTTCCGGGTACACCCGGATATGAGCACGGGCCGAAACACCCAGAAAACTGTATCTTCCCCAGCGTTCACCGCCTTCAACACTCTCAAAGAGAAAGACAGAGTCTTTGTTTTCATAGAATTTTCTTAAAAGCGAAACCGGTGTTTGGGTATCGGCCAAAACTTCCACGCAAACTGGAATTACGTTATTTTCGCTGGCCATTTGTCGGAATTGGTCGATGTTCGGAAATTCATTAATCAGCATGGTTGTTCCTTTTCTTGTTACATTTTTGATTTACAGGTTAACAACCTCAGCCTTTTTGCGAAGAGCTTTAGAAGTTATAAATTGCTGGTGATCCAAAAGTCTTTCACCGCCCACTCGCTTCGCTCGTTAGAGACACAGAGTGCGCAGAGAAGGGATTTTTATAGAGAATCGGGAGGTGCCGATTCTCTATAAACAGCTCAGGCCTTCGGCCGGGTAATCTATTCTTCCATGGTCTCTGATCCTAAGTAGTGAAAAAAATCCAATAAATTCTGTCTAAAAATTAAAAAAAATGGGCCGTGGAGATTTACACGGCCCTTTGAAATTCAAATCATAAAGAACCGTGGGTTTAGGCTGTCCACGGTCCTTTATGATTTTTTAATTTAAATCGGGTGTATCAAGTACCGGTGGCATACCCATTATTCCAGGTTTGCCACCGCCAGCCAAAATATTGATGTTGAATTTTAATGGTTCGCATATCCTTCCTCAAAATACTTGAAATAAATTACCTGCAATGTTTATAAATTGTCAAGATTTTTTTTATATTGCCACCCCGCTTGCTGGATGGCGGGCAAGTGTGGCAAGATACCCGGGCATTAACAATAAAACAAATTTTAAGATAGGAGGAGCAGTTATGTTGTTAGTCATGGATCAAAAGGCAACCCCCGAAGAAATCGCTGCCGTGGTGGCGGCTGTTGAAGCAAGAGGATACTCAGCCCGTCCCATCCCGGGAGGGGAAAGAGTAGCCATCGGTATTTTGAATAACAAAGGGCCGGTGGATGCTTTGCTGTTTTTAGGCCTGCCGGGCGTCAGGGACGCCATTCCCGTTACCCGGCCCTATAAGCTGGTGAGTCGTGAGTTTAAACCCGAAGACACCGTGGTTCAGGTCGGTGACCTATCTATCGGCAGCGGCGCGCTGACTATCATTGCCGGACCCTGTGCCATTGAAAGCGAATCGCAGGCATTGACCATCGCCGAGCAGGTCAAACGCAAAGGTGCTCATCTTTTCAGAGGCGGGGCCTTTAAGCCCCGAACGTCTCCGTATTCCTTTCAGGGACTGGGCGAAGAAGGATTGAAGATCCTGGCGCGGGTGCGTGAAACGACCGGAATGCCGGTGGTCACTGAAGTAATGGATCTTGAAACCTTTGATCTGGTGGAACAGTACGCCGATGTAATCCAGATAGGAACCCGCAACATGCAAAACTTCAGTCTGCTGAAGCGGGCCGGACGGGCCCAAAAACCGGTTCTTCTCAAAAGAGGCATGGCGGCCACCATCGACGAATGGTTGATGGCGGCCGAATACATCCTGGAAGGGGGCAATCTCAATGTGATTTTATGTGAAAGGGGGGTGCGGACGTTTGTGCATCACAGCCGCAACACACTGGATCTTTCGGCGGTTCCCGTGGTACGCAAAGAAAGCCATCTTCCAATTATAATCGATCCCAGTCATGCTGCCGGACGCCGGGATCAGGTTATCCCATTGAGCCGGGCGTCTGTGGCTGTCGGAGCCCACGGCCTGATGGTGGAAGTGCATCACGCTCCGGATATGGCTCTTAGTGATGGGAGCCAGTCGCTTTACCCGGACCAGTTTGAGAGGCTGTGTCGCCAGGTGAATTCAATATACGAGGTCTTCAAATGATTACGGAAATTCTTGCTACCGGCCAGGAAATCCTTACCGGAACCGTCATTGACAGCAATTCAGCCCATGTAGCACAGGAGTTGGAAGAAGCCGGCCTTGAAGTTGTCAGGCACAGTTGCGTGGGTGATGATTTGGATGCGCTGGTTTCCATACTGCAAGAGATCGGCGGCCGGGCGGACATCGGGGTAGTTACCGGAGGACTTGGCCCTACGTCAGATGATATTACGGCCGAGGCCGTCGCAAAAGCGGCAAAAGTTGAACTGGCTTTAGACCCGATGGCTCTTAATGCCATTGAAGCGTTGTTCAAAGCACGCCGGCGCTGCATGAGCCCATCCAACAAAAAACAGGCCATGCTGCCCGCAGGTTCCGAATGCCTGCACAACCCCGTGGGAACCGCGCCCGGCTTTTGTCTGAAAATCGGACAATGCCTGTTTTTCTTTCTTCCCGGCGTACCGTTTGAGATGCAGCGTATGCTTGCGGATGTGGTAATACCCCGGATAGAGAAAATCCAGGGTATGGATAAAGATGTCAGGGTGGTGCAGACTATTATGACATTTGGTTTAACCGAAGCAGCGACCGGTGAGCGTCTGGACGGCTTTGCAGCCGAATTCCCCGATCTGATACTCGGTATTCGCGCGAAATTTCCAGAGATTCAGGTGAAGCTTTACGGCCGGGACAAAGATGAAAATAGTCTCGGCCAACGGATGAAAAAGGCATCCGCATGGGTCTTGGATAAAATTGGACGCTATGTATTTTCGGTTGACGGTAAAGCCATGGAAGTTATCATCGGAGAACTTCTTGGCCGGAAAAAGGCGACGCTGGCTGTTGCCGAAAGCTGTACCGGTGGACTCATATCCCATTGGTTGACCAATGTTCCCGGCAGCTCTGAATATTTTCTCTTTTCAGGTGTTACCTATTCCAACGACGCCAAAAAGAAGATATTAGGAGTCTCTTCAGAGACAATAAATCGTTGCGGTGCCGTGCACGAAGAGACCGTAAAAGAGATGGCCCAGGGAGCCCGGCGCATTGTGGGAGCAACTTACGGCCTGGCCACCAGCGGTATTGCCGGACCTGACGGCGGAAGTGCCGTCAAACCGGTTGGAACGGTTTGTATCGGCCTGGCCACAGACAGTTCTGCGGAAGCGTACCGGTTTCATTTTTCGTTTGGCAA
>NZ_JAZFTO010000102.1:0-17736 GCF_036446775.1 Candidatus Desulfatibia sp. | reverse complement strand
GGACAGGTCGAAAGCGCCCCGCTGAAAAGTGCAGCGGGGCAAAGAGTAGGGGGTGAAAGTCCCCCGCATGGTAATGGATAGCGACCAGCCGTGGCCCCGAGTCATGCGTCGGCTTCTCGTAAGGGAGGCGGCGAAGCGTTGACAGGGGGCGTGCCCCGATGAATCGGGATGTTCCACAGGCCTGGCTATTGAGCTCCGAAATCACCTAGTTCGGGCTGCCGACCTTGTGACTTGGTAGGGAAGGCAAAACGGTACGTCGCGCTAACGCGAGTGGCGCATCGGACCCGCGGAGTCAGAGAACCGGAGCATGTACGCAAACTCTTTGCACGGAAACCGGGAGATCCCAGGGGTGACCGGCTGCCATCCACAGCCGGCCCGGTCGTGGAAGGCCAAAGGCCGAACGCCCGACGTGTAAACCCCTGGGAAGTCGGACGGAGGCATATTATCGATGAAGCGAACGAACAAAGGTGCACAATCACGCCAACGGCGTGACCAACCACCAGCGGAGTTTGTGGAGAAAAGGCCTCCGGCCGAGGGGAACCGTGTTCAGACAGCCGTGACCGGCACACAGGGGTTGGAAGCAGCGTCGAATGGACTGGACAGGGTACGAGAGGCAGCGAAGCGGGACAAGGATCTGCGTTTCACTAATCTGCTGCACCACATCGACATCGAACGACTGCATGCCGCCTATCTTTCGCTTAACCCAAAGGCGGCCGCGGGAGTCGACGGAGTGACGTGGCAGGAGTATGGCGAGGGCTTAGATGAACGCCTCATCACGCTCCATGATCGAATTCATAGCGGACGGTATCGGGCCAGAGCGAGCAAAAGGACCTGGCTTCCCAAACCCGACGGGCGACAGCGTCCCATCGGCATAACCGCTATGGAAGACAAGATTGTTCAACGAGCATTGGTTGAGGTCCTCCAGTCAATATACGAAGAGGACTTTCTTGGCTTCAGCTACGGATCAAGACCTGGCCGAAGCCAACATAATGCCCTGGATGCGATCTACGTCGCGATCACGCAGCGAAAGGTAAGCTGGGTTCTGGACGCGGATATCCGTGGCTTTTACGACAGCCTTGAACATGAGTGGCTGATGAAGTTTGTGGAACACCGTGTCGCCGACAAACGAGTCCTCCGACTGATTCGCAAATTTTTGAGTGCCGGAGTCTCGGAAGACGGTAAGTGGTCCAAGACCGTGGTGGGGACGCCACAAGGTGCCGTGATATCGCCTTTACTGGCGAATATTTATCTGCACTATGCCTTGGACCTCTGGGTGAAGTGGTGGCGCAACCACCATGCGCGTGGCGAAGTGTACATCGTTCGTTATGCCGACGACTTTGTCTTGGGGTTCCAATATCAGTCGGATGCCGTGCGTTTCCAAGCAGAACTGCGGAAGCGAATGGGCAAATTCGGTTTGGAACTTCACGACGATAAAACTCGGCTGATTGAATTCGGCCGCTTTGCCGCCGAAAACCGCAAGAGCCGTGGAGAGGGGAAAGCGGAAACCTTCGACTTTCTCGGATTTACCCATATCTGTTCAACGCGCCGAAAGGACGGCAAGTTCAAACTTCTACGCAAGACCATCGGCAAACGACTTCGAAGTAAAATCAAAGAGGTCCGCCAGACCCTTCAACGTCACCGGCACAAGCCGGTACCAGAACAGGGAAGATGGCTGCGGTCAGTGGTCCAGGGACATTTTAACTATCACGCAGTTCCCGGGAACCGAGAAGCCTTGGATACCTTCCGAACACAAATCGGCCATGCCTGGCTGCGCGCCTTGCGCAGACGGAGCCAGAAAGGTAGAAACCTAACCTGGGAACGCATGCAAAGACAGATGATGAAGTGGATTCCCACTGCGCGGGTGCTGCACCCTTACCCGAATCAACGTTTCTGCGTTTGACCTGAGGCAGGAGCCCAGTGCGGTAGTTCCGCATGCTTGGGATCTGTGCGGGGGGTGCCGGGTAACCGGCATTCCTACCGCGACTGCTCTTGACTCATTTGGTTTAATTTGGAGTAAATGGTGATTTAGGGGACACCCATAAATATGTAAATGACTTTCTGAAACCTTTTTAGTGGGACGCATTAGTTTTAGTCGTTCACAGGTACGGTTCAAATTTGCAGTGAACCTCTGAACCCTGAACCCCTGAACGGTTACTCTTTTTTAGTTGATTACAAATCTTCACTTTTCCCAAATAATTGGATTGCCACCGGTGTCAATCTATATCTGAACGAACACACATCAACTATATCAAACATGATAAAATTCAACGAATTAGTGAATTATTACATATAAAATATAGTTTGACGCGACATAAAAGTATATGATATATGCAGTTATTCTTTTATTAAGCGAATTATAGCATATATCATATACTATGAATACACTTACAGGTATCGGAAAAATTGATCGGGAAAGAATGGCGGCGATCATTCGGGGGACAAAAGGCACTGTATCTGTTGATGAGGCTGCACGGATTTTAAATGTTGAGTCCTCGGATGCAGCCAAGATGCTTGTAAGATGGGCCAAAAAGGGTTGGATGTCACGAGTGCGCCGCGGCCTTTATGTCTGTGCCTCTGGAATCCCGTACCGCAGATGTGCCGCTTGAAGATCCCTGGCTGATTGCCGGGCGCCTTTTTGCGCCCTTAAAAAAATGGATCCGGCTGACGGAAAGCGAACATCTCGAATTCAAACAGGCCGGTCGGCAGTTCGATTCCGAGAAGCTCACCCGTTATTGTGTCGCACTGGCCAACGAAGGAGGGGGGAAGCTCATTTTGGGGGTGACGGACAAACCGCCTCGTCAGATTGCGGGGACTGAAGCTTTCCCGGATGTCGGCGAGACCCAGGCTCAGCTTTTGGACAGGCTCCACCTACGGATCGATGTGGAGGAGATGGTTCATCCGGACGGCCGGATTGTCGTTGTGCATGTTCCCTCCAGGCCCATCGGAAGACCCGTTGAATACAGGGGGGCATACTGGATGCGCAGCCATGACGCCCTTGTCCCCATGACACCGGAAAAACTGCAGCAGATATTTGCGGAGGCGGAACCGGACTTCTCGGCTCAGATTTGTAAAGAGGCGACCATTGAAGAACTCGACCACCACGCCATCGAAACATTCAGAAAAAGATGGCATCGTCGATCGGGCAATGACGAACTGCTTACATTTCTTCAGAGCAATTGCTTGAAGACGCCGAGCTTCTGGTTGATGGCGGCGTTACCTATGCCGCATTAATCCTTTTGGGCACCCGTAAAGCCCAGGGTATTCATCTTGCACAGGCCGAAGCTATTTTTGAATACCGATCAAAAGAAACCTCACTGCCGTTTCAGCAGCGTAAGGAATATCGGAAAGGTTTTTTCCTGTACTATGACGATCTCTGGAATACCATCAATCTTCGTAACGATGAATATCAATACCAGGACGGCCTTTTTATGCTGACGGTTCCGTCCTTTAACGAACTGGTGATTCGTGAAGCCATTCTAAACGTCGTCAGCCACAGGGATTATCGGCACGCGGGTTCTGTATTCATTAAACAGTATCCCACCAAAATCGAACTTGTCAGCCCGGGTGGTTTTCCGCCCGGTATAACTCCGGAAAACATTCTTTGGAAGCAACATCCTCGCAACCGGCGCATCGCAGAGGTATTTGCCAGATGCGGAATGGTTGAGCGTTCCGGTCAGGGGGCCAACCGAATGTTCGAATTATGCGCCCGCGAGAGCAAACAGCCGCCTGATTACAGTGGAACCGATGACTATGAAGTATTCCTCACGCTATACGGGAAAGTACAGGATCCCCGCTTTTTAACATTTCTGGAGAAGGTCGGCCGTGAGCGTCAAGTGTTTTTCGAAGCCACCGATTTTATCACCCTTGATTTAATAAACAGGGAAGAAAAGCTCCCTCAATGGGCGCGTGATCGCATGCCGTCTCTGCTCAAGTCCGGGGTCGTTGAACGCATCGGGCGGAAATACATGCTCTCCAGAAAATATTACGAGTTTGTCGACCGGAAAGGCGTCTACACCCGTAAACGCGGACTTGACCGTGAAACCAATAAGCAATTATTATTGAAGCACATTAAAGATAATAAAAATCAGGGAAGCCAATTCCGTGATTTAGGGGAGGTATTACCCTTACTCTCAAGGGATCAGGTGAAAAAGATACTTGCTGAAATGAAAACGGAAAAAATTATATGTGTTGTTGGCAAAACCAGTGCAGCCAGATGGTATCCAGGTACCGGCAATTAATTCAGAAAGATACTGATTTTGGCCCAAGTTTGGCCCAAGCTAAATGACGGTTAAGTTTATAACTAATTGAAATCAAATGAAAAATAGACGTTTCAAATTGTACCAAGGCATAAGGTCGGTGCAATAAAAGTTACGATACGCACCAAGATCAATGGGATCGGGGCCAAAGCTTGAATTGTGAATTAGCAGTCACCTTTTACGTTCAGAGATGATAGGAGTGGAAGTACCTTGAGGCGTATATTTGTTAATGGACCAATGAACGATAAAAACAAACAAGGGAGAAAATTGATGACAAAAGCAGAATTGGTTGAAAACATGGCAAAAGATGCAAAAATTTCTAAAGCTGCTGCGGGAGCTGCTCTGGACTCTTTTATTGATGGTGTCACAAAGGCACTAAAGAAAAAGGATGGTAAGGTAACTCTGGTAGGATTCGGTACATTTTCAAAAATCCGCCGGAAAGCTCGAAAGGGTCGCAATCCGCAAACAGGGGAGCCTTTGAAAATTAAGGCGAGAAATGCGGTAAAATTCAAAGCCGGGAAGAAACTCAAAGACGCTATCTAAAAAGCTTAAGGCGGTTTATTTGATTCTGAATATCAAATAGGCCGCCTTTATTCTTCTGTAAAAATATTGCCTTTTTCAGACAGATCGCGCCCCAGGGCTTTTATAACACATTAATTTCCTTGACACAATAGGTATATATCAATAAAATCGCGTTACGATTTTATTAAGCTCCCGCCACACAGACTGCGGGATCAGATCGGCGAAAGGTTTACCTGCCGGCGGGTAAACCACAGCCCTCCGGGCTGCGGCACCGCACTTTTGCCTTTAAAAGGTTTTTTTTTATTTGATTCATCCCGCGCTGCCCCGGTACGGCGGGATCTCCGCACAGCTCCGACAAGCAGCGGGGAATTCAAATTTAAAGAGCAGTTAGGATTCTCAAGAGGACAGTCTGTTGAAACAGTCGAAATCCTGTTGGAAATCATTAAAAAGACCCTTGAATCCGGTGAAGATATCCTGATCAGTGGGTTTGGCAAATTCTGCGTTAAAGAGAAAGCAGAACGTAGAGGCAGAAATCCTGCTACCGGCGGTGATATGATGTTACCACCCAGAAAGGTTGTGACGTTTAAGTGCTCTGGAAAGTTGCGGGATAAAGTGAATGGATAAGACTAAAGCAATACAAAGCGTATGCCGGAAGGAATCCGAGAACTGGGGAACCGGTTCGGGTGGAATCTAAGAAGTTACTGTTTTTCAAATGTGGTAAAAAATTGAGGGAGCGGGTGGATCGTTGATAGACCGATATTAAAAAAATATCATGATCGAACAATACTCTTTTGGGAATATCGTCATAAGTGGTGTGACATACATCAATGATGTGAAAATTATACAGGGAAAAGTTGTCCCTGAATGGTGGCGTAAACGTGGTCATTTTGTTGACGTAGACGACATTCAAGATATTTTGAGATCCAAACCCGATATTTTGGTGCTCGGTAAAGGTTCCCCAGGTCAGATGAAGTCAACTGGATCCTTACGTGAGTTTCTAAAAGACAATGGTATTGAGTTGATTGAGGAGAAAACATCTAAAGCTGTTAAAACTTTCAATCGTCTTTTTAAAAAAGGGAAAAATGTTTCCGTTGGTTTTCATTTGTCGTGTTAAGTTAATCTCAAAATTCTAAGGAGGAACCAATAATGAAAAATCTCAAAAAGAATCTGCAGGCCGTTAACAGAGAACTCAAGGCACTCGCAAAGAAAGTTGACCAAATAGTTGTCGCAGTCGGGAAGCTTGAAAAAGCAAAAGTCGCGCAGAAACCGAAAGCTAAAACTGTTAAGAAAAAACCCGTGAAAAAGACGGTTGCAAAGAAGGTCGCTGCTAAAAAACGTGCCGTTAAAAAGGTCGCTGCAAAGAAACCCGCTAAATTGACAATTACTGATACAGTCCTGGCAATTATTAGAAAGAGCAAGAAAGGTGTTAATACCGCTACACTGATGAAAAAGACTGGATTTAGCGAGAAGCAGATTCATAATAATGTTTATAAACTTAAGAAGCGGGGCAAGGTTAAGACTGTAAAAAAGGGCGTGTATTTGAAGGCTTGATCCTTCTGTGTGGCCGGCATTCACCTTATCAGTGCTAATCTCTACGAAAACTGGAGCTGCTATAAAGCATGTTTAATGGAAACTCTTGGAAATTAATAAAAACAACTATACTGTTTGTTGTTTTTTTCTTTGTTGTAAAGGCACCTGATTTATTTGCAGCATCTTATGCTATACATATTAGTTCTTATCAGGAAGAAAATAAAGCTATTGTTGATCAAGAACGGTTGAAGAAAAAGGAGCTACCGGCTTTCATTAAAATGGTCAAAATTAACAATAAGGGAACTTGGTTTAGAGTATTGATTGGACCCTATTCTGATTATAATAATGCCGTTAATACTGCAACAGTACTAACGCAAAAAAAACTTGCTTCATATGCTAAAGTAATACCTTACTGTGGTTTTCAATATCTTTCCAAAGATAAAAGAAGTTATGTTGCTCAGTGTATAGGCGGCACCTACGATGGAAGTGTTTTTAAAATAAAGCGGGGGATTGTTAAATATTTTTATGTTGTTCCTGAAATATCTCCTATTTTTCGTGATGCGGAAGGAAAGAATTCAGAGGAAGTAGGGGATAAAGCTTGTGGATGTCGATAATTTCATTCTGAATATCATAAGGAAATAGATTTGGATAAGATTGGGATATGAAAAACTTTTCGGTCTATTTAATACTTTAAAACAAGAGGCTAAGGAGCTATCCAGAGGAAGATAAATAATGAAATATGAAGCAGTACTTTTTGACCTTGACGGCACTTTGATAGATACCGTAGATGATATTGGTGATGCTGCAAATAGGGTTCTATCAAATAGAGGTTTCCCCATACATCCTATTTCAACCTACTACCAATTTATTGGTGAAGGTGTAAAAGTCCTTTTCACACGTGCATTACCCCAAGAAAAACGAAATGAAGACCTCATAAATACTTGCTTAAAAGAATTTGTCGAAGATTACAGGCGCAATTATGATGTTAAGTCTAAGCCTTACGATGGCATCCCGGAAATGTTGAATGCATTGAATGCGCGGGGCTTAAAACTTGCAATTTTATCAAACAAGCCTGACCCTCTTACGAAAGACTGTGTAACATCCCTTTTATCAAATTGGGATTTCGGTGTTGTTTTCGGGCAACGCGATTCGGTTCCTCGTAAACCCAGTCCGCAAGCCGCTCTTGAAATAGCCGAAAAACTGTCAATATCGCCATCCGATTTTCTCTACCTTGGAGATACAGCTATCGATATGAAAACGGCCGTTTCTGCCGGAATGTTTCCGGTAGGAGTAGCTTGGGGTTTTCGCCCTGTAAAGGAACTTAAGGAAAATGGGGCACATGTTATTATTGATAAACCTATCCAGCTTTTGGATCTCATAAAGGTATGATAAAAAAAGTCATCTCAGGCGGTCAAACCGGTGCAGATCAGGCAGCCCTCGATGCTGCAATAAAACTCGAATTCGTGTATATGTATTTTTGGGGCTGATTGCTTTATTTCCCTTTTCCAATACCAGCCTTTCAGCTTGAAAATTAAAACACCAAAATGTGTCGATTTTGTTATCAAATCATGCATAGATTGCCTTGATTAGCACGTGTCAATAAAGGCAAGCTATCTTGATTGTATTTTCGGCAGAAGAGGTCTGCCACAATATCCTGTAAATTTGACTATAGTTCATAGATACGCGGTTGTTTGACACACCCTTCTTTTGAAGTTTTATGTATTATGCTTGTTGTCTGATAAAAAAACAATTTTTCATTATCCATGTTTTTTCAATATTTATTTTCTGTTGTCTAAAAAATTTGAAGGAGTCGTTACATGAAAAAATTCACTATCACCATAATTCGGATTAATAATTTAGTTTAAACTATTGTTCAGCTTACTGGCCGTAATAACTTTCAAAACCCCGCCTTGTTCTCTGGGAATTTTTCCTGTATCAAAAGGAAAATTGAGGTTATGATTTGAATTGGTGTGCATGTCCTTTTCTTTATCAGCAATCCTGGTTTCGGAGTTGGGGATATTTTTCATAAACTCAATCCAGATCGGAAGGGCTGCCCGGGAACCGGTTTCTTTTTTTCCTATGGGTTCACGGTCGTCTTTTCCCACCCAGACGCCGACGGCAAATTTATCATCGAAACCCACGAAAAAAGCGTCTATGTTTTTGTTAGTGGTTCCGGTCTTGCCATAAACCGTCCGGTTCAGGCTTAAAGCCCTTCTGCCGGTGCCCTCCTTGACGACTGCCTCAAGCATTGTACGGATGCCGTACAAGGCGGCTTGAGGGATCACGGTTTCCGCCTTACCGGTAGGCTCCTGCAAAGACATGGTTTCTTTGTCAATAAACCGGTCTATACATTCGGTTTCCACCCGCTTTCCGGTCGCAAGCGTCGAATAGGCCGAGACAAGCTCAAGCAATGTCGTCTCTGACGCTCCCAAGGCGGATGGATAGACCGGGTAGATCTTGCTTTGAATTCCCAACCGTTTTGCTGTTTTCACCACATCCTGAATACCCACCTGTAATGCCAGATTGACAGTGGCCGCGTTGAGGGACAGGGCGAGACCCTGTTTCATCGTTACCGCGCCCCGATACACCCCGCTGTAATTCTTAGGTGTCCACGGTCTGGGATCTTCATCCGTAGTCAAGGTTACCGGCTTGTCCTGAATAACCGAGTCGTAATTATAACCTTTAAGAAGTGCCGTTAGATAGACAATCGGTTTAAACGCCGAACCGGGCTGGCGCAGTGCCTGGGTGGCCCGGTTGAACTGGCTTTTCTCATAATCGGTTCCGCCGACAATGACTCTGATCTTTCCTGTTTTGATCTCAATTGCGATAAGTGCCGCCTGAGCATCTGTCACCCCCCTTGATTTAAGATCGGCCATCCCGTTCTTGATGGCTTCCTTCGCTATTTGCTGCATCCTGTAATCGAGTGTAAAATAGATTTTGAGGCCACCGGTAAAGAGCTGGTCTCCAAATCTCTCCTTTAACTTTTTGATACAATAGTCCACAAAATAAGGTGCCTTGGAAACTCTTCCGTGGAATATATTTGGCAAAGGCTTTTTCACGGCCAGACTATATTGATATTTATCAATCGCATCGGTTTCCAGCATACGCTTTAAAACAAAATTTCTTCTTCTCAGGGATTTTTCCGGATTCTGAAAGGGGGAATATACCGATGGCGCTTTGAGAAGGCCTGCCAACATCGCTCCCTCTGCAAGCGTCAAATGATCCACCTTCTTTCCAAAGTATGCTTCGGCAGCCGTCTGTATGCCATATGCCCTGGAACCGAAATACGCCTGATTTAAATAGAATTCTAGGATTTGATTTTTAGTAAATTTTCTATCCAGCTGAAGCGCGATTGCGATTTCTCTGGTTTTACGTATAATTGTTTTTTCAGGTTTAAGAAAAATCATCTTAGCAACTTGCTGCGTAATGGTACTGCCCCCCTGCTTATATTCACCGGCCCTGATATCCGCATAGAGGGCTCCCATAATCCGTATCGGGTCAATGCCGATGTGTTCGAAATAGCTGGCGTCCTCGGTGGCTATAAAGGCTTTTTTCACATGTTCGGGCACTCTGCTGAGTGGCACCGGCGTGCGTCGTTGAACGTACAGCTCTGTTAATAGAATGTTGTCATAAGTATATAGTTTGGAAGATTTATAGGGAGAGTAAGAATTGAGCAGATCAATGTCCGGCAGTGTTGATACAATCCAGTATGTATATCCCCCGACGAGACCGATGCAAAGGGTTAGCGAAATCAAAAAAAAATAAAAAGCAAGCCGCAATCCCGGATAAATTCGGGAAATAGTTTTTTTTAGGAATATATGGTCTGGATGCCCTCCAAAAACCGCTTGATTGAACCTATGACTGTAAGTTTTAGCGGCAAGAATTCTCTGTTTTTTACGCCGTGCAAGGATTTTCGAGGTTTTCGGAAAATTGTAATAGCCGTATTTGGTCTTTATCCTTTTAAAAAGATCCTGGACCATTAGAAAAACGGCTTCCGGATCCAGGCGACCACCCAGACATTGGTCTTCTCTCAGGCCCGTTTTTGCCAGATAAGAAAGGTCGATGGGATTGCTATGGAGGACCAAGACAAATTCAGGGAAACTCCCTGCAATTGCAATGCCCCGAACAACCGATATATTGTCGTGAAAGCTGTTGTTGACATCAATTATGACCAGCGTGCACTCCCCGCGCTCCAGCATGGTGAACGCAGCATCCGGGTCCTCCAGTAGATCCGTTCGGATTCCGCAAACAGAAAGGGTTTTGGCGATAATCTGCCCCCGGACCTTGTTTGTAGCGTATATGGCGACATTTGCTTTCACTTTAGATAGACCCTTTTCCCACCGCCATCAGATATGCACCTTTTGCCGTCGTCTGGAGGGGGTTTTCAGCAAGGACAATGTCTGAAATCTCTAATGGAAGCTTTACTTTTTGAAGTATGGATGCAAATTTTTCACGGCTCCCGGCCGCAAGAACCGTTCCACCGCTTAAGATGATCGGTACTGCCTGTCGTAATTTCGGGACACTGTCGGACGTACTCAAGACGTGTTCCAGACTCTCTGCCAATGTGTAAAAGAGGTTATCATAACAAGCATGGAGCCCGTGCTCTATGTTGTTTTTCGGCTTACCCAACAGGTCCAGTCCCTTTTCTTTTATCGATTTGATTTTAGTGGGAGATTCGCCTACGGAACTGGCAACCATTTTGTCGATAAAATCACCGCCTTTCTGAATACTGTAGGTCACCACCGGAATGGATAGATATGCGAAACAGATATTGCACATCCCGCCGCCGATACTGATACCGATGCCGGTGGCATGACCGCCGGATAGTTCCGAAATTAGAATTGCCATTCCTTCATTGATCGATTGGGGAAAGTATCCCAGGTTCATGAGGTAGGTTTTGAAGACCGATTCGTTGAAAATCGCAGCTCCCGGGGAATCAATGGATTTACCCGGTACGCTGAACCACAACGGTTCGTTTTCTTTTTTAGGCGACGGAATCAGCCTGTTTAATATGGCATGAATAACATTAATTCCTTCATCTTCCCCGAGATTCAACATACCGCTTTCCATTGGCTGTTTGGTTCGCCTTCCCATAATGCTTGCAAACTCCTCTGCGCGATTCCCGAGAATATAAAGAGACTCTTTTTTTTCTAAAAACTGAATATCATTACCGGTCAAAATATTTTTTGTTTGCGGGAGGGACGGCACGGTTAGAAAAACATTTGGCTCCATTTGTACAGACGCCTCTGACTCGCCCTTTTTGTATACAACAATGTTGGATGTTCCGATATCAAGACCGATAGAACCGTGCTCAACCGCAGCGATTATCTGACACTTCATTTTTCCTATAAAATTACTATAATACATTGCATCACCCCTAAGAGCGCCTACGCTTGCATGGTGCCCTCAAAATTCGCAGTTTAACACGCACAACATGATACACTCTGACTCTTTGTTAAATTGCAATTTTCAGGCCAACATGTCGACGCACGGGAAAATAAAAATACAACTTATATATCAAGTAGTTATAAGTACTCCAAATTTAAAACGGGATTTCCGCTTCGCTCCAACCGGTTTATCCGGGTTAGGGGGTTTTAAAAACACTTCTAACAGAGCCAGGAGGCAATCTTTTGAATATCTTCAGAAAACGGCGAATCGGGGGCATCAAGCATTACGGGGCTCAGTTTTGCAATGGCATCGCCGACAGCAGCATCATCACGGATCGTCATGATCACGGCGGTCTCAATGCTCAGATATTCTTTCAGAAGATTTTTGATTACTTCCCCGACCCTTGCATCTTTATCCGTTCGAACCCTGTTGACGACCACAAAGGGTCTTAAGCGGGTCAGTATTTTTCTTGCCGAATCTGTGGCAGCGGAATCCATCTGCCGGGCTTCACTGAAAAAGCCCTCCATGGTCTTGAGATGGGGATACTTCTCCGGTTCCTTGGCCTGGTTCAAAAGTTCTAAAAGTTCGAAGCACTCGTTGTGCTTAAAGAAAAATGTAAGACGCCTGTACAGAGCCGACTTGATGAAACTGTACACGTTCAAAAGAGACGGCACTTCACACGTTGTCACCATCAGGGCCTGTTGAGCGATGATGGAAAAATCCAGCACATTGAACGAGGTCCCGGGTGCCAGATCCAGAAGTACCCGGTCGTAGTTTAGCGAGGAGAGATGACGGATGAGTTTCATCTTTTTTTGATAAGGCATATTGGCGATACCCGGATCATCCCCGCCGCAGATGATGTCTAAATCATCGATGGGTGTCATCGAAACAACATCCGTCAAATTTTTGACTCGATTTTGGATAAAATCGCTGAGGCTTTTCGGTGACCCCCTCATGCCGAAAAACGCATGCAGGTTTGAGGCGCCCAGGTCGAGATCCACGGCGACAATCTTTTTGCCCATACGGGATAGTGCAATGGCAAGGTTCGCCGAAATCGTACTTTTCCCGACCCCCCCCTTCGGCCCAAGGATGGCTGTAATATTTTTTCCATTATCCACGAAAAAGCAACCAATCCCGCATCTGTTCAATCCAGGTGCAATAAATGCTTCAAGGTTTTTTCAAACATATCGCTTTTGGTGAGTTTCCATTTCTTTTTTTTCCGCGAGACGATTTCTTCGATTTTTACTGCAATAAGCTCAGGGTCAATCGGATCGTAAAGACAAAGGCCCTTGCGGATGCGAAGCTCTTTGAAACGATCAATGACGGTCTCCTTCCCTAACACGATCACAGTCTCATGTTTCAGCGTTTGACAAATATTTTTCAGGTGGTTTATCTCTTTCGAAAAGCATCTTTCCGTATCAACAATCACAACCTCAGGAGAATGCTGAACAATCTCATCACCGGTTTCCAAAATCCGGTTGAAGACCAGACATTCAAAACCGTTTCGGTCCAGGACTTTTTCTAGGATCTTACCCCTGAGCTCATCGGCTGAAAAAACGAGAACCCTTGAGGACACCCGTCTACACCTCCGCCTCTGTCATGGCCATGATCAAAGCCCCTTTGGCAGTCGTATTCAGGGGATCTTCAGCCAGGCGCACCTCAGAAATTTCCATGGGCATGTCGATCGCCTTGAGCATCGTTTCAAACTTGTCTTTACACCCTTTCGGCATGGCCGTGCCCCCGCTCAATACAATCGGGATCGGAGTGGAAATCTTGGGGATCTTGTCCGTCGAGATTATGACCCGCCTGAGGCTATCGAGAAGTTTCAATACGACTTCATCATAGAAAATATGTAACGCTTTTGATACTCGGTCTGTGGAATTTGTTGAGAGATCCAGTTCTTCCTCTTTTATCGCTTTTATCCTTGCCGCCGGTTCTCCTACGGTTTTCCCTACCATTTCGTCGATGTAGTCTCCGGCCGTTTGGATACTGAAAGTGACGACCGGAAAAGAGAGGTAGGAGAGGCAGATGTTGCACATTCCGCCGCCCATGCTGATCCCAATGCCCGTATAGTCTTCGTCGGAAAGTTCTGATAAGACGGTAGCCATCCCCTCGTTAATGGATATGGGTTTATAGCCTAAACCCTCAAGAAATCCCTTAACGACCGACTCATGATACACGACGGACCCGGTTCCGCCAAAGGGCTCGCCGGGGATAGAGAAACATAGAATTTCACCGGGATTTTTCGGCTCGTGGACAAGAGATTCTACGATGGCTGTGATGACATTCAAGCCCACATCTTCCTTCGGACTTAAAAATCCATCTTTCATGGGTCTTCGGGTATTCACGTTGAACATATTTGCAAAACTCTGGGCAGAATAACCGATAATATAGTACTCGTGCGCATTTTCATAAAACTTAATCTCTTTTTGACTGAGGATATTTTTGGCAAACTTTGCATTGGGCACCGTAAAGAACGCATTGAGGTCTTGAACTGAGTTCACATAGTTGCGATTGTTTTGAGCGGCTACGATGTGACTGGTCCCGACGTCGAGGCCCACAGGACCCGATGATCTTTCTACATATTCGCCGGCTCCCTTTTTTGTGTTTACTACGGGCTTCTTTAGTGCCGCGATTTTTTTGTTAGGCGACCGGTCGGCTTTAGTCCTGCTTTCCGCCGATGCAGAACCTTTTTCCGGAGGATGAAGCCCTCCCAAGGTACTTGACTCTTCTTGACTGTTATCATAATCTTTTGCGTCAGCCATGCTTTTTCTCCTTTCGGTTTTTGTTTTTTTGAATAATAATCTAAACCTCTAATGACAAGTAGCCTACTGCAAGGTTTATGCCATACTTTTTAACTGAAGACTGATGAGTGACGATTGAATAAAGAATTTCCTGTGCTGTAGGGAGATTTGTTCATATTTGACGCAGTAATTCTCGGTGAAACTGAAAACCGTTGGGATCAGCCGGATAATCGCATTTTATACCGGTTGAAACTCACAGATCCACTAAGGCAGTCACCCGGTTTAAAATGCGGCCATTTGGCTCCTGTTGGATGTTCACCCAGAATTGTTCTATTTGACGTGGATCGTCTATATCGTGTTTTTAGAATTTCACGGGTTATAAGGATTTTTCGAAACGACCGAGATAACGACAGGCACTGACTGCCAAATATTTGACAAGGACGATGTCTAAATTTTGACGGGGATCAAAGGAGCCGGCCGTAGCATAAAGCAAACGGTGCCGCTTCGTAAGATGTGGTCGGACGGTGATAGCCGGGCCTCCGGCTCGGAGAGAGAGTCCGACTGAGGGATAAATCCGACGGAGTCGGAATACCTGCCGATCATCTATAATAGGATACCCTTTATGCAAACTGGCAAAGCGTATTCCCTGGCATGAATTGGAAAACCATTTTACAGATCTTTACCACCAAACAGGGAGACCTGCAAAACCGATCCGCTTAATGGTGTCTTTGCTCATTCTGAAACAGCTTCATAACCTTTCCGATGAAACGATAGTGGAACGATGGGTTGAGAATCCCTATTTTCAGTTTTTTAGCGGGGAGAGTGTATTCCAATGGAACTTCCTCTAAAGGCCGGACTGAAAATGTGACGGCAATAAGTGCCGGTTGAAAAATGTGACACCCTCAAATAACCTTTTTCGGAAAATATTCGTTCCGGAGGAGGAGAGAAAGGATTATGGTCTTACCAGTAAGAAAATTATCAGCCAGTCAAAGGAGGCCATCTATGGCTAATATATCCACAACAAAAATGTCATCCAAAGGTCAAGTGGTTATTCCAGAAGCTATCCGCAAAAAGCTGGGACTTCAATCCGGCACTCAATTCGTTGTAATGGGAGACAAAGATATTGTCATCTTGAAATCGATATCACCCCCATCTCTTGACGAATTCGACGGTTTAATTGCAGAAGCTCGCAGGCAAGCCGGAAAGGCGGGCATGAAACGCTCTGACATTGCAGCGGCTCTCGCCAAGGTACGAGGTAAAAAGTGAAAAGGGAATCGAAGTTGTCAGGCCACGGCAATTCATTGACAAATTTCTATAATATGCTGATTCTACCGCCTACTTTCTGGCTAAGGTTTTTGGCCTCAGCCTGGATGGATGCTCCCAAAAAGTTAAATTTTATGACCGGATGTTCACCGCTTGAGGAAAAAATTTGTGCGTTTGCGCCAAAAAAGTGACAATATTGGGTTGCGTCTTTATATTGTCCATCCGTGGCATGTCATACCAACATATTTCCTGCATACTTCTAAAGTTTTTATAATAATTGCCGATATTTAAAGTAGAGGGTCTAAATAGGCGAACACTAAACCCTATATTATTATCTCTCCTGTTCGAACGGAGGATGTGTAAATGGGTCAAAAACCAACATATGATGAATTGCAACAAAAGATTAAGGAGTTAGAGCAAGAAGCCTTTGAGCGCAAGCTTATGGAGGAGGCACTACGGGAGAGTGAGAAGAAGCATCGTATTCTGTTTGAGACTATGGCGCAAGGTGTTGTCTATCAAAATGCAGAAGGAAATATCATATCTGCTAATCCTGCTGCCGAGAGGATCTTAGGATTATCTTTTGACCAAATGACAGGTAGGACTTCGAGGGATTCTCGGTGGAAATCGATTCATGAAGATGGCTCTGATTTTCCCCAAGAGACCCACCCTGCAATGATGGCCCTAAAGACAGGAGAACAAGTTAAAGATACAATAATGGGGGTTTTCAACCCTAAAGAAGAAGATTTTCGCTGGATAAAAATTAATGCTGTTCCGCAATATAGACCGGGTGACAGCAAGCCCTACCAGGCATATACAACATTTGATGACATTACTGACTTCAAGCGGGCGGAGCAGACTCTACACTTTACGCAATTTTCAATTGACCGTTCTTCAGACTCGGCTTTTTGGATGGACTCTAATGCACGTTTTGTTTACGTAAACGAAGCGGCTTGCCGCACTCTTGGTTATACACGAGACGAATTAATAAAGATGACGGTTCACGACATCAATCCGGATTTTGCTCAAGAGCTTTGGCCTGATAATTGGGCAGAAGTAAAGCGTAGAGGCTCCTTTGTAATAGAATCTCATCATCGCACAAAGGATGGAAGGATTTTCCCGGTAGAAATTTCGGTAAATTACCTGGAATTCGGCGGCAAAGAGTACAACTGCACATTTGCGCGAGACATTTCAGAACGTAAGCAGATCGAAAAAGCTATTCAACTCAGCAAGAGGGAGTGGGTAGCTACATTCGATGCCATGTCCGACTGGGTAAGTTTAATAGATCTGAAGTACCGCATATTGCGCACCAACCGTTCTGGGGAAAAATTTGTCGGTGTGCCACTTGGAGAGATGATTGGCCAAACCTGCTACAGCTTAATACATGGCATTGAGGAACCAATTCCAGAGTGTCCATTGCAAAAGATGCTCCAAACCCATCAGCGTGAGGTTGCAGATTTTCATGTTCAGGAATGTAATCGCTGGTTGAGGATCACGGTAGACCCGGTAAAGGATGAAGATGGGAATCTTGTTAAAGCTGTTCACATCGTCCGTGATATCACCGGACTGAAAAAGATGGAGGATGAGCGGCTGAAATCCATGAAGCTTGAATCGGTTGGAATTTTAGCTGGAGGTATTGCCCATGATTTTAGCAACCTATTATCAGTAATCATGGGTAATATTTCTCTGGCAGAAGACGATCTAAAACCTGAAGTTGGAGTTTCTGAATATTTAAAAGAGGCCGAAAAAGCATCCTTGCGGGCACAAGAATTGACTAAGCAGCTGATTACATTTTCACAGGGTGGACTGCCGATAAAAAAAATAGGTCCAATTGGAGACTTGCTAAAGGAATCAACAAAATTTGTCCTGTCGGATTCTAATGTAAAATATGATTTTTTAATACCACATGATCTTTGGCTGATTGATTTTGATTTAGATCAGATGAAGCATGTCGTCAGAAACCTGATTGTTAACGCGGTTGAATCCATGCCGGATGGAGGATCAATCAAGATTAAGGCAGAAAATTTTTCTATCAG
>NZ_JAZFTO010000101.1:0-5953 GCF_036446775.1 Candidatus Desulfatibia sp. | reverse complement strand
GATTCCATTCGACTACAGCACCCAACAGTTCACCCACCACCACTTGAGCGTGGGGGCTGAGCATGTCGAGAGCCTGGCGCAGGGTATAGCCCATACCCAATCCGCCGATGAGTATGCTGGGCGCCTTGCGCCCATCCAGATGCGCACAACCCAGCCGCGCCAGCTCCAGTTCCGACTCATGGTGGCGACTGTGCATCAACTCCTGACCGTTGATCTCGATCGAGAAATCACTGTCATGCTGATAAAGCACCATCTCGCCGCCGTCCGGGGTCCGGGCTGTAGCTATTCTTACTCTCGGTTTCATGGTGGCATCCTAGTGGTGACAAGTGGCAGAGATACCGGAGTCGCGTTCCGGTTTTTGGCAGCCATAGCCTGCGCTCACTCTTTTCGAAGGAAATCCTTACATTTCAGGCAATATCCGGGTTAACACTGTCATAGGCCGCCTGGAAAAAATCCCGCTCGCATTCCATGGCGTACCGGTAGGTGGTGCGAACCAGGGGGGTGTCGGAAGCGTATCGGTCCGCCAGTTGTTCCAACTGGTGTGCCAGTTCCCCGAAATCCCGGCTGCTGTAAGTTCGAATCCAGTCGATATACTGATGTTCCGGTGGGCTTAGCTGCTCCAGTTGCTGCCCTAAATAGGCATACAGGCGCATGCATGGGGACATGGCCGTTAAGGCTGTGCCGGTTTCATAGGCCCAGGCGGTAGCCAGCAAAAAGTCGGTATAACGACGGGTCGCCACACCCGGTTCGACGTCAATGACGTCAACACCCCATTCGGCCGCATACTTTTCATGCAATTGCAGTTCTTCCAACACGCCGCCGGCCAGGGCATGCAGGCTGCAAAATCCATCCCAGTCAGGTGCTTTGGCTCCCGCAATACTGTATGCACGGGCAAACGCTTTCAGGAAAAAAACGTCCTGGCCGACATAATAGGCAAAGCACTGCCGCGAAAGGCGGCCGTCGGCCAGGCCCTGAACAAAAGACTGGTTTAGAATGTCCAGGGCTAAATCATGGTTGGTTTGCCACAAATCGGTTGATAAGGCCATTTTTCCCTCACTTGTCCCTTTATTATATAACGTCCATAAATAAGTTCCGCATTCCTCATGGGTCAAAAGTAAACTTGACCTCATTTCCTTCACACGCCGGTCTTCAGCCGCAGCGATCAGCTGTCGGCTAGATAGCCTTGTTAGACGTATTTGGGTTAGGCTTATTTTGCTTCTTCAATCATCTGTATTGTGATAGCTTCCACCTCTTCAGCAACATTCATTAGAGATTCTGAATTTGACAAAGCCTCCAATAGCGCTTTAGGTCTTATCATTCCAATCTTTGTTTTACCCTCTTCTGAATATACAGAGATACGGCATGGTAATGCCATGTTCATGCTCATATCATCGGTCAGCACTTGTTTGGCTTTTTGAGGATTGCAAATCTCAAGAATTTGGCATTCATTGGGGAAATCTACGCCTTTTTTCCTCAGAGTTTCTTGCAGATTGTGAATGTGTAGCACTCCAAAATTGTGTCTTTTCACAGCTTCCTGCAAATCGGTTACGGCCTGCTCTACTGATTTCTCGGTTTCGACGATATATTTCATATACCAGCCTCCTTCAATTGTTTGTTGAATTGAGTTTCAGCCCTTATTAGTTGTTCGTAATGCCCTGTTAGGCTTAATCTCCTTTTACTATTTCTTCTGAAGATAAAAGTTCTCTTAATTCTTTTTTTATCTCAATTGAAACGTGGTTATACAGGTATTGCTGTCACCGAACGTTCCAATTATACCTTTAGTTGTTCGATTAAATCCCTGAAGTCTCAGCTCAATCCTCCGGTTTCTAGGTAACCAGAGTTCAAAAAAACCATTTCGCAAGGTGGCGATAGTCGCATCAACCAAGACATTTCCATCTTGGTCAATAGCTTTCACATAAAATTCCATCTCGGCCAATTCCCCCTGACAGGAGGACATGTAATGAACTGTTCATCTATGAGTCCGGTTTATGTAGGGAGCTACAGCAACTAACATTTTCTCTATTTGAAGCGGAATCTTTTTAAGTTTTCCATTAGAAAATTTAAATACCACCTCCCAGGGGGTAACGTAACTCGTGACGTCCTGTTTGGACCACCTCCATTGGTTGGCGATTGCCATGGCTCGAATGGCGTCAACGTTATTCAATGTGGCTTCAACTGGATCCTCATTGCCCTGGAAGGCATACACTGGAAACAGCGGGCTCACCACAATAAAAAGAATAATGGATAGTAATAGAGTTTTCATCTGTTTTCCTCCGTAGCTTGCTCTCATTTATCCTTCCCACGGTTGGCGGGAAGTCCTCAAGCCGCGCGGTCCTGGCTGTCAACTGCACTGACAGGTTAAATGCCGGGGTCGTTTTCGTTATGTGAATGCACGTAGTCAGTGAGAACTTCATTGATCTTTGTTTGCCAGCCTTTCCCCTGTAATTTAAAGTATTCGACGACTTCTTGGTTAAGTCTAATGGTAAGCTGTTTCTTGGTTGGTTTTTTCTGTGGCCCACGCACCCGTGACGGCATATTGGAATGTGCCTTCCTAACAGGCTGCATCCTAGACAGTATTTTATTAGAAAGCGGTGGAGATTCCACGGCATCCCAATCTTCTTGTTTTATGTGATCAGGTTTTTTCTTCATAATATTCTCTCGCGTGTTTATTGGCGTCCGCCTGAATCTTTTGTTGGACTATTTTTCTCTGTACTTCCTGCAAAAGGTTTCGGTTATCGCCCACAGGTCTGGCGTCAAAAACTCCTTCACTTTTATTTGGATGTGGGACGGAACTGCGCCATAGAACGCCTCGGCAATACCTCCCGCTATGCATGCGAGGGTGTCGCTGTCACCTCCCAGCGAGATGGCATTGCGTATCGCGTCCTCGTATGACTGGGAATCAAAAAAAGCGATGATTGCTTCCGGCACTGTTCCTTGGCAAGAAACATCAAATGTATAAGTCGGTCGTATGTCACCCACCCCGCGATCCAAATCGTATCCGAACCGTTGTGTTATTTGCTTTCGTATCTCCTCCTTGTCGTGAACTGTCCGTGCCAGAAAGACTGCAAGAGCGGTCGCTTGCGCTCCCTTGATTCCTTCCGGATGGTTGTGTGATATCTCGGCTGTCTTTTTCGCTTGGTAAAGGACTTCTTCTTCTGTGGCAAATGCGAAACCGACGGGGCTTACACGCATTGCAGAACCATTTCCCCAGCTGTTGTATGGCTGCGGATCATGACTATGAAGCCACTGCATAAATGAACCTCCGTATCCAGCACCGGGATAACGCCTGCCAATCTCTAGTACCGACTCTGCATATGAACGGTCATTAATAATCGAATCGGCAATGGCAACAGTCAAAACGCTGTCGTCCGTAAACCTACAGCGGGGACCAAAGAGAGGAAAGTCTTTCGTCTTTATGGGGTAGTGCTCATAAACTGACCCGATTATATCTCCGGCGATAGCTCCGATCATGTTTCTTTCTCTTCAGTCGAACGCTGGGCATCACCTGTGACAAAAGCCGACAGGCTTTTGCCGTGTTGATGCGGTTGTTAGGAGCCATTATTAATTTGGGGATAAAGCTTTTCCATACACTTCGGGCAAATACTGTGACTGAAGTCCGCTTCGGGATGCCGAATAAGATAATGCTCAATAGGATGCCAAATGTTTTGTTCGTCTCTGATGCTCTTGCAGTTTGCGCATATAGGAATCAAACCCCGCAGGGCTTGAAGCTCCATCAAATAGTCTGTCAGCCGTTTGTTTTTGTCGCCAAGATTTTGATTCATATAGATGATTTCAAGATGCGATTCTATCAGGCTACGAAACTTAAGCATGAGTTTCTCAGTATTTTCTGAATACTCATTACGCTTGTTATCCAAAACACAAATGGTGCCAAATGGTTTCCCATCTGGTAATAGAATGGGAAATCCCAAATAGGAAATCATGTTTAGCTCAACATCCGGATTGTTTTTCCAATTTACATCCTCCAAGGCGTCAGGAACGAGAAGTTTATCTTGTGTCTTGATTACCGTTTCACAATACAGGCCGGAGCCATATAACTTCTCCTTGTCTCCGGGATGGTAAGGATTGTCCTCGCCATTGCTTGAAACGAAAACCGCAATGTCAGGATCGCTTAATCGCATAATCAGAGCGGCTGGGATTTCAACTATTTCAGCCAAAATATCAACGATTTCTTGCCAGGCTTCCAGAGTAGCTTTTGGGATTTCTATCTGAACTTCATTTATTAACATTACCATTTCTCCTAACCCACAAAGCTCAGCTGCCGGTGCCGCGTTGGGCTCCGGCAGAAACAATATTGAATTGAAGTGCCACTGCATAGGATGAGGCTACATGCCCACCGTACAGACCTAAGCGGCCGGTTGTGCCACGTCTGCTTTATGCTTCTGTGGCCTTGACGCGGTCTTCTTGGGACATACCGGCAAGTTGTTCGATTTTTTTCACATCAAGTTCCAGTCCTTCGGCAACTCTGCTGCCATATTCCGGGTCTGCCTTGTAAAAAAGTGCGGTTTGGCGTAATTGGATGCGAGTTTGAGCACCTTTCAAATGCCCCACAATATTGTTTGCCAGATTTGTCCTGTCCTGATCTGTCATCACTTTACGGTACAAATCACCTGCCTGGACAAAGTCATCATCAACAAGGGTGTATGCATGGCGATCCGCCTTGCCAGACAATTCAAATGGTGGTTCTACTGCATCGGGTTTGGGATCTGGTCCACCAAAAGTGTTAGGCCAGTAATTCGGGCCGCCACCACTGTTATTGTCAGTGCGCATGGACCCGTCTCTCTGATAGTTGTGTATTGGGCAAGCCTTGGCAGAGTTAACCGGCAGTAAATGGTAGTTAGCGCCTAGGCGATGTCGATGGGTATCGTGGTAGCTAAAAAGTCTTCCTTGCAACATTTTGTCGGGAGAAGCTCCAATGCCGGGCACAAAGTTGCCGGGAGAGAATGCCGACTGCTCTACTTCGGCAAAATAATTTTCCGGATTTCGGTTCAGGACCATGCGACCAACGTCAATGGGCGGAAAATCTGCATGTGGCCATACCTTGGTGATATCAAACGGGTCGAATCTATAATCTTTGGCCTGCTCAGGTGTCATGATCTGTACTTCTAGCCGCCAAGATGGATATTCACCCCGAGCTATCGCTTCATAGAGGTCACGGGTCGCACAGTCAGGGTCAATGCTTTTCATGCGGTCCGCCTCTTCGCCTGTGAAGGTCTGGATCCCTTGCTCGGTCTTGAAGTGATATTGGACCCAATAGTATTCCCCTTTTTCGTTATACCACATAAAGGCATGGCTACTGTATCCGTTCATTTGGCGATAGCTTTTAGGTGTGCCCCGGTCGGAAAAGAGAATAGTAACTTGATGAATTGATTCCGGGGTTAACGATAGGAAGTCCCAGAACATGTCGGCATCTTTAAGGTTAGTGGCAGGATTTCTTTTTTGGGTGTGGATGAAGTCCGGGAATTTCAGGGGGTCGCGAATAAAAAATACCGGTGTGTTGTTCCCGACCATATCATAGTTCCCCTCTTCGGTATAAAATTTAACGGCAAATCCCCTGGGGTCCCGTTCAGAATCGGCAGATCCTTTTTCACCACCTACTGTAGAAAATCGGACAAAAAGATCGGTCTTCTTCCCTACATTGGAAAGAAAATTGGCTTTGGTATACTTGCTCGCGTCATTGGTGACCTCAAAATAGCCGTAGGCTCCAGCGCCTTTAGCGTGTACTACCCGTTCTGGAATACGTTCACGGTCGAAATGGGCGAGTTTCTCCAGCAAGTGAACATCTTGCATCAGAGCAGGACCTTTCGGGCCGGCTGTCAAAGTATTCAGGTCGTTGCCAACAGGCGTGCCGAAATTATTGGTGAGGACTTTTTTCTCAGACATTTTACACCTCCATTTCACTATTATGTTTTGCGTTAAGCAGCGGTTGCCGAAC
>NZ_JAZFTO010000100.1:0-9653 GCF_036446775.1 Candidatus Desulfatibia sp. | reverse complement strand
ACCAAGGATTCGATTCGAAACGCAAGTCCCAAAGCGTCAAATTTCATTTCATGGTAACTTCCATACACGGACGGTATATCCACGGTGAAATGTCTTTTTTGATAAATGTCTTCCTTGATTTCGTAGGCCTGATGAGACAGGATTAAATCTTTTAATTGTTCCAGGTAATCGAGCAGCCCGTAAATCTTTTTCTTTAGATCAGGTTCGGCCAGGGCCGCTTGCAGCCGGCCCAGATCGGGAAAGGCTTCGGATTTAAGTGGAGCAATGTAATTTTCAATCTCGACGAAATCGAGGTAGTATTTCTGATATAAAAGTTTGTAAAAGGATATCGCCAGACAAACCCTTTCCAAGTCTATTTCTGATACACCCTCAATATCTTCCAATAGGTGCTTGACCTGGTCTTCTTTTAAGGCAATAAGGTCCTGCGGCAAAGAGAGACCCTTGGCGCTTAAAAATGACATGACCCGGTGAACACCGTCGATGTATGGCCCTTTAGTATCGATCTGATTGAAGATATTGGGAGGGACAAAAGGCTCGATCAAGCCTTTGTCCCTTGTTTTCCAGAAATCGAGGGTTGCTTCCATAAAATCGATGATCAGATTGCTGCTTTCAACGTGACTCTGCTTTCGCAAAAAATGGATGAGCGGGTCTTTTCGATGAGTTATTTCGTCAATATGTGTTGAAATATCTCGCAACCGGCCCTCGGCACCGATATCGTTGAAATATACCGGAAACAAGCGGGCGAGTTGCTTGGCCAGGTTAAATACCGGGCCGATACCGCTGTTTAAAAACTGCGTGATATCCCGGGGAAAAATGTCGGTATCTTTAATAAAAACGCCGCACAGCGATAGATGAATGATCAGGTACGAAAGCAGCCGCGGTGACCATGTGGGGTTGCGTGCAATAAGTTCCAGCCATATCCGTATATTCAGAATATGGGCGGAATTGACTTTTATTTGCCAGTCGTTGCCCACGCCGCTTATCATCGGTGCTTGAAAGCCCAGATCGATAACCGAGTCGATAAAAAAATTGACCAGGTCGCTTTCATCAGTTTTATAAACCGCCTTTCCCATATTCAGGACGCAACTTAAAGCCGTAGCCGGAAATTCTTCGGTACGGGCCTTTAAAGTGGCAAACGTTGTCTGGATTAATTCTTGAACATTTTTATAATCCTCATGCCCGATGACCCAGCTCATGGTTCTGTTGATGTCCCTTAAAGCTTCCTCGTGTATCATCGACAACCCGGAAATATTCATGATATAAAAAAGAAATATCAGTTTCCAGCGGCGGCCCCGGCCATTATCAGCACCGTCATCAAGAAGTCTTTGAGGAATTCCCCGGTAAGTTTTCACAAACTGATTGTATCCGGGCAGCGCCAAGAGCCTTTTTAGAACATCTTCAGACGCCGTATTTTTGGACTGGGCGATATCTTCAAGCTCGGTCTTAAAGTATTCAATTTGCTGGTGGGAAATATTATGAAAATGAGGACTTATAATATCCGGATTATCAATTTCGCCGGCCTCTTTTACAAACCAGACTTGGGGGTCTACTTCGCTCAACCAGTATGAATATGTATGTTTGAAATATTTTATTAGAAGTAAATTCAGTGACTTATAGTCTACAACCCCCGGTGAGCAGTTGAAAAATGCTTCTGCAATTTTTTTTATTTGATAGAAGCTTTTAATAAACAAAAAGAAATCTTCATCCTGATAGCTTCTGATGTGATCAAAAGAATTGTCCAAGACCGGCTTGAATTTTGTGATGTTTGAACCGGATTCTTTTATAACCTTTTGCAGAAAGAGCAGAAAATTATCAATAGCATCGACTCTGACATCGGTGCTGCTGGTTGCTTTGACGGCACTGGTAAAGATCTCTACAAAAAAGGCGGCCGCATCAGGCCCTAAGGGATGGTTTTTGAGAAGATGAAAATAATTCAGAGAATAATTCCTGGCTTCCTGCACGATAAACTGCCAGTTTTTATAGGGATGTGAAAGTTCCTTAAGGAAGGTGTTCAACCCTTCAGTCAGGCCGTAATATTTGGACAGGACTTCTTGAATAACTGCATATTTTTCATCGATAGCAACATCGACGTGATAATCGGCAATATTCACTTCAAGGGCTCTTGATTTGATCATCCAACCCTCCCAACCAGGATAAAACGGAAAAATATCTAAAGTGAACGTAAAAAAGCGCTTAAAATGTCCCAACTTGCATGAACAAGGATACTAAGGTTACCAGACGTTATACACATTTTCAAGTGGATTAAGAGAGGCTACCGGTCATTGTTCGCTGCAAGAAAAAAACCCCTCCCTGTGAAAGGAAGAGGCTCATGGTATTTATTCAATTAAGGCCTATTACCTAATTGAATTTTAGCTCAATTAGGGTTACAACTCAAGCCACGAATCAGAGTACAGAGATTTACCTAGAATTACTTTGGTGGTCTTGACATAAGCCTGCATCTCTTTTGCAAGGCTGTCCATATCCGGCTCTTCGCCGTCCATAATACCATAAATCAGATCGACGATATCCTGGCGTTCACCTCTGGCAATAGAAATCAGCTGATCATCCAGAGGATCGGCGATGACCGATTCCATCCCGTATTTCTGAAGCATGACGGTGTAAGTCTGGTTGAGAATCGGGCGCAGATGTTCGGGCGGTCCGTTGGAAACGTTTGACACGCCGCAGGTGCTCCTGGCTCCGGGGGCGATGTCCTCAAGCATCCCCTGAAATTCCATCAGGCTGATGGCCTGGGGCTGCTGAATGTTAACCGGGGTTACAATGCCGTCCACCCAGATCTTCTCATTGGGGATGCCGGCTTCATTGGCCGCATAAAGGAGTTCGACACAAAGGACGGCGCGTTCATTCTCATCCCGCGGCAGACCTTCAGGGCCCCATAGAAGGGCAACAAAACCGGCGCCGGCTTCGGCCGTCATCGGAATCATCTTTTCATAGCGTTCCGGGCGGCACATGATGGAATTGACAATGGGCGTCAGCTTGCACACTTTGAGCCCCGCTTCGATGGCTTCAATATTGGATGTATCCAAGACCAGCGGTATATCGTCAACCACCTCCTGGACGACTTCAACCACCCAGGGCATCAGCTCGTGTCCGTCCTTTTTGGCCGGGCCGAGGTTGATGTCGATATAATCCATCCCCTTTTCCTTTTGAAAAAGGACTTCCTCCTGGATCGGCTTGGGATCACGCTCCTTGAACGCCGTGCCGATCTTTTTTGTTATGACGTTTAAACTTTCACCAATAAGTAGCATACACCCTCCCTTCTTTAACGGCAGCCGCCTGTTAGTACCGGGGCATGACCCCGCCATCTCAATTACAGTAGGTTAAACCTGCTGAGAACAATTACGCCGGTAGTGTACCCCGGAGGAGCAGGATGGTCAATCAAGAACCATTCTGCTTCTAATGGCAATTATTTTGATTTGAGAAAGGCCGGGATATGGGCGGCTTCTCTTGGTCCTACGGTAATCGTCCAGCCCGGCAGTTCCTCTTCGACATCACCGGCAATAGCGGCAGCATAGCCGGGGATAACCAGTTCCGTGTGTTTAACTTTGTCCATGATACCGCATTTCTTCACGAACATACCCACATCATCACCGGAAAATTTTCCGGCGGCCCAGGCCGTCAGAACAGAAAGGCCTTCGGCATCCTTGATTAGCAGCCAGGTCGAGACCTTGCTGCCTTCAATTTCACCGGACACAATAAAGTAGGTTAGTGCAAAATTGGTGGTAACCAGAATCGGAGAGTTCTCATCCGGAGTGCCGATTTCATAGATACCTTCGGTGACGGTCATGGGTCTCTGAGGATCGGTGAAGATATTCAGCCGTTCCACCAGCAATGGGAAAAGACTCTCGCCGGTAAAGTCGGAAAGGACTGAGATGCCGCCGTACTTGGCTATATGCATGGCGGCGATCATGGTCTCCATGTCCAGGTTGGAAGCCATCTCACACGGAAAAGTAATTGTGGGAAAACCCAGCGCCCGGTTCAAGGACTTGAGGGCTTCGCGCCGGATGACGATCTGATCCTTCATGGACTGCTGGATTTCTCTGGAACCTGAATCAATCACCAGGTCCTTTAAACCCATTTCATCCAATTTGGTTGTCAGCGGAATCAGCCCTTCAACGGAATCGGCTTTGACGGCCAGGGGCAGATCATTCTCCTTGGCCAGGGCCCCGAAATCATCAAGATTGCCTTCGGTAGCGGCATATATCAGGGGCCGTTTGAATTTACAGGCCTCGACACCCGCCGCCATTACCCCGGCGTCTTCCGACATTAATATCAGATTGAATTCCGAGGTTTCGGCAATGGTTTGGGCGGCGGCCGCAAACGCATCTTTATCACCACCAGTATCTTTTAGGGCCACAAGTTCGGGTCTTAAATTAAAGCCGACCCGCTCAAACTGGAACGCGTTCCAAACGTTGAGCTTGGTCTCCAGATCGGATTCCGAGATGTCGGAACCGATCATAGCGGCAATGGGGGTCGGGCTGTAAAAGGTCTTTTCATGACGGTACAGCACGGTTTCTCCGCCGGTTTTGGTTGCTCTGACGCCTTTGCCCAAGGCAACCGCACGGATGGGCGGTGCGGAAGCCTCTGCAAGTTGTTCCCTGGACTCGTCCGATACATACGGACAGGCGTCAAGTTCGGCCTTGCCGGATGCCAGGTTCATGGCGAACGCCAGGCAGGTGGGAACGCCACACTCCTTACAGTTGGTTTTCGGCAGAAGTTTGAAAATCTGAATACCGGTTAATGCCATAATTGTCTCCTTCTTCTGATTTAAAACTTAAAACGCAATCTTATCCTTCTGATTTATTGATCCAAACAGCATCATCGGGTTTCAGGGGCGGGAGCTGCTCCCGCCCCTGAATACAAGCTGTAGCGATTACCCGATGATCGGATCCATTGAAAGTGCCGGATGTCCCACTTTTTCAAGAAAGGGCAGAATCTCTTCCTCGGTGGTTCCTACGGTCTCGTCGGCAATCATATCAATAAAGTTGGGACAACCCAGCTCTTCACCGCGCTTGATAAGCCGGTCTTTGAGCTCTTCCTTGAGCCCCTTGGGCATCCAGACCATCCGCAGCAGGCCGCCGTCGCCGACGATGAACTTGCGCTGGGTAATATTGAACTTGGAATGACCCACAAAACCCGGTGAAGAGGCCCCGCCGCCCATAACGCCGGCCAGGGTGGTAAACTTCATGCCGCAGGGAGTCTCCCTGGTGTAGTCCCGGCCGACCGTCATGATGCCGTTGCAGATCGGCAGCAGGGCCGCAATGCATTCGCAGCACCCGCAGGTGGTCATGGGGTCGTGCACAAGGGAATAAAAGTTATAATGGGTAACTGCTCCCCGTGAGGCTTGGGAGACAAAATCATTGACCCCGGCCCATTGACCCAGAACAGGATCAAGGGTTTCACCCTTTTCGATGGGCTGGTTCGGTCCCGTGGGGTTAATCTCATAAGAAGCCTTGCAGTCCATCCAGTTGTAGGCACCGCATAGGCCGGTTCTTTCGGGGCTGACCGTACAGACGTGGTTGGGAGCAAACGACTGGCAAAGCGTACAGGAGTAGTAGATTTCCTCGGCCTCGTCCGTCATGTTCTCAACGCGTTCATCCCTGGTATTGTATATCGCCCGGGCCCTTTTGGTAAGGTCATCAACATCCTTTTTCTTGGTGTAAAGGGTTACCTGGACTTTATCAAGGATTTTGGAAAAATCATTGTGGAATTTGGCATGCAGGACCACACCGATATCCTTTAAGGTAAAGCCCTTTTCCATGGCTGTTTTGCTGACGCGAATCCAGGCGATATCGCGCTGGCCGATATGCATGACGCCCTGGATGTAGTTGATCAGGTGGTGAATCTGGCGCTCCAGGATCGGTTCGAAATCCTCCTGGAACTCCCGGCCGGCTATCTGTACATAGATGCCCAGCGGGAAGGTTTCGCCTTCCTTGAGCTCGGTGATGTCGGGACCGACGATCTCGACATGTCCGTCTTCGATATCGCCCATCTCGGCCCTTCGACAAAGCTCGGTGGCCTGGGTCTTGCCGCCGCCGCACTGGGTGTACAGGTCCTTGCCTCTAACGCGTTCACCCTCGTAGGCCGGACCGAAGGCACAGGGGATGTCGATGTCGGAGATGTGCACCTTGAGACCCCGCACTTCCACCGATCTCTGAACGATCTCGTCATGGGGCACATTGGCGACCACGTGCTCGTAGGTACAGACACCGGTAGGCAGAATCTCGGGAATGTCGGTGTCCGCCAGGGTCGGAAAGCCCCAGTTGACACAGCCGGCCGCCGCCGCCGCCCAGTGGGTTCCGATTTCGCCCAGGGCGTTGACGAACGCAAAAATACGATCCTTGTTATAAAGCAAAATCTTTTTATAGTCGCCGGGCTGTACGTTGCCAAAGGCCATGGCGGCCCGGTTGGCAAAGCCCAAAGCAAATACGGCCGATGAAATATCCGGCCCGAAGGGTACAATGCGCGTGCCCCAGCCGATCTGAACATCAGCCTCGATCAGCTGCTCGATGACCGATGTGCCGTTGTGGGCGGCGGCACAGAAGATGTAAAGATTGCGCTTCTGGTATCCTTCTACAATATCCTTGGCGATTTCGGGATTGGGTGCGGCGCCCACGATGGCCGCAAAGCCCGGGGCCGTGCCGTCCACGAACTCGACCCCTCTTTTGCGCAGGACGATATCATCGGCCGGTCCCACCCAGATCTTGCCGGCTTCGATGTCCGGGTCTTCCTGGGGGATGTAAAATTCGGGATCCGTAACAGCGCGGAGGCCTTCTTTGATTTCATACGCAAAAATCGCGGCCATACCGGCGTCCAGCAGGGGGCCCAGATACGGCAGATGATGAACGCCTTTAACATGCGGCGGCAAAAGCCCGCGAGCAAATTGCAGCGGTTTTTGCAAATCTTCCAAGGTTTCAACCTTCATTCCCAGCAGGGAATAGATTACCGGCAGGTAGTATCCCGTGTTGGGAAACTCTACCTTGGTATCTGCATCATAGGCTGCCAGAGTATTTCTTAACGCTCCTTCGACCTCTGAAACAACATTATAGCCGCCCTGAATGGCAGCAAATGCTACTAATTTAGACATACGTTCCTCCTCATTGTTATTGTGTCGTCCGGTGATCTTTGAAAATGATCAATGCGTTTATACATTTTCGAGCAAATGATCGCCGGGTATATTGTCCCTTATTTTTATGCTCTTTTGTGCAGCCGATTCAGCTGTTCCAGCATTTTGTCGAGCTGTGATTTCTGAACGGCGGCCGGCGTCTTGGGTACTTCGACGGCCGGGGCGGCTTTTGCTTTGGCCAAGCGCTCTTCACGTTCCTTGTCACGCGCTTCGTGCTCCGCATTCTCTTCAGCGTCCAGCGCGGCTTTGGCGTCATCTGCGGCTTTGGCCTTAACTTCCGCTTCAGCCTTGGCCTTGGCCTCTTCTTCAGCCTTTTTCTTAGCTTCCGATTCAGCCTTGGCCTTGGCCTCTTCTTCAGCCTTGGCCTTGGCCTCTTCTTCAGCCTTTTTCTTAGCCTCCGCTTCAGCCTTGGCCTTGGCTTCCGCTTCCGCTTTGGCCTTGGCTTTGGCCTCTTCTGCGGCCTTCTTATCAGCCTCTGCTTCAGCCTTTTCTTCTACCTTTTTCTTGGGTGCCGCTTTCTTGGCAGGTTTTTCCTTGGGTGCGGCCTTCTTTGCAGCCTCAGGTGCCGCCTTTTTCTTCGGTGGCGCCTTCTCCGGTTCTTCTTCGATAGCAAGGTCAGGCTCCGGAGCCAGGGCGGCATAGTCTATATCCACGTCATCTAGCTGTTTGCTGATCGGTGCCACATCTTCAGCGGATCCGCCTTCGAGTGACAAATCGATGAAGGCTCTGGTCATCCGAATGGCTTCCGGATGTCTCATGATCAAAACATTAGCGCCGGACACCAGGTATGTTACTGCCGCCACGGCTTCCATAAGGATTCCGCGCCTTTCCGGATCACCCAGCAAAGGTGCTTCTTCGACAGGCTGTTTGGCTTCCTTGCATTTCCAGATTTCGTCGGCAAGGTTGTTGATAATCGGAAGCTGCAGCTTGTCGTCGCCCTGGGTCAAGGCTGCCATACTAAGCCGTTCCATAACAGAATAGGTATATTCCAGACCGTAGCCCAGACCGCCGGTGGTGGGATCGATGATTATGCGCTCCATCGACAACCCCAGATTTCCCAGCAGAATATTCATCTGTTTGGCCAGATTTACGTCAATGGGTGAATTTGCAACAATGGTGTGACCGTATCCCATGGCGGCGGCACCGATGCCCTTGTGGTTTTTATCTTCCACAGGCCCGATGATCAGATTTTCATCCATGGTCTCTTCGGCAACTTTCTTTAAAACCTCTTCATCCTTTTCAACGTTCCCGGTCCCCCATACAATCAGGGGAACATCGATGGCTGCAAGGACCTTTTTTACCGTTGCAGCGGCCTCCTCCGGACTGGCATTCTGCGAATTGGGATCGGTGCTCTTGAGCTGCAGCGCAATTATTTCGGCCCCGAATTCGTCCACGCATTTTTTGGCCCAGGCAGCCGGATCTGAGGCCACATCCTTAAAATAGCTCAAAGCCGCCTCCGGCCAGTCGTCCGGTTCCATATCCCATACTTCCATTGCAATTACGGGCTTGTGGGGCATTTCGCCCTCAAAGTGGTAAAAAGGATAGCATGTTTCCCCCCCGATGGTAACGGCCTTGTCGCCCTTACCGAGGGTAATTTCCTTTATGCTGCCCGTATAGGATTCTTTAAATATTTCTAAGCCCAATGATACCTCCTTTTGTGATCAAAGTTTTAATTGAGGTGTGCATCGTTTCAACTCTAGTCCATAATAATCCCCAGGTGAAAAACGATAGAAACCTTGGGTTTAAATTATAAAATCAGCCCTCCTTTCGTTAAATTGATTTTTTTATTAATATTATCTACATCGGTAGATTTATAGCCACTTGTCAAAAGGTGCGCGAAAAGAATTTTTGTGCAGTTAGCCACCATTCTATTGATAATAAAAAAGGGATGTTACAATATTTTTGGTCAAGGCAAATTGGCACCGTAGCGTGCCGAATATGACTTTTTATATTGAGACGATGTGTTTGTCAATAGGTAACTATTCAGCCACACAAAGACACTAATAGATAAGCCGACTTGGCCTTAGTAGCCTTTTGGCCACTACGGCTGAATAGGTTTAAATTTGTCCCCTTATCTGAGAATTTACTTCAGTGATTTGAAAAATTTATGCCGGTACTGACGGGATCAACTCCGCAGAGCTTTGCGGGCTTCTAAGCGGGCTTTGAGTTTGGGGAATTGATCTATATCTGTATGCGGCAAAAAAAGAGCGGCCACATAGTTATCCATATAAGACGCGGTTTCCGAAAGCTCGAAATTGGTCATTCGCCGGGTGACATCCACTACATCTTTACGGATGCGGTTTGTCAGGGCGCTCATTTTAGCCCCCAACAGGGAACCGTTGCCGATAAACCGGACTTTGTCAGGGTCGATTTCAGGCAGCAGACCGATGACCATGGCTTTTTCAAGATCTACATAACTCCCAAAACCCCCTGCCAGAAAAATCTGTTCGATATCATTGACCCCGAGCCCCACCTCTTCAAGAAGGGTCATACAACCACTGTACATGGC
>NZ_JAZFTO010000099.1:0-37998 GCF_036446775.1 Candidatus Desulfatibia sp. | reverse complement strand
GTTGATCCACTTTTGTGTCCTAAATGTTCTTCGGAAATGAGAGTAATTGCGTTTATAGAGGACCCGGATGTGATTAAAAAGATCTTGAAACACTTGGGTTTGTGGGATGTAAAGCGCAAGCCGCAGCCCGTTGCTAATGTTTACCCGCCTCTGGAGGGCCCCGCCCATCGATGTTTTTCCCGCATATGACCAGTCGCCGGCACCCACCGCCGACGATCCGCCTTCGCCGATGAAGCTAATGAAGCTTCGGCGGGACAAGCGATCTTACCGATCCTGACTACCCGGTCGACTTGTCCGGCGTAGTTCGAAGAACGAAGACGGAAGCCTATTTCTAGCAGCCAAGCACGTGGGCCTACAGGTTTGCTGTTTCAAAATTTCGGGCATTTCAGTATATTTGGTAAAAAATGCCTTCTTGACATAATGCCTAATATCGGTCATATCCATTTCAGTTGAGAGTGTCCGTATTTCGGTTGATGGGGGGAATATAGCCCCACTACATATTGGGATACACCCTGCGGCCCTACACAACTGTGAATTTTTCTTTATTTCGCTCTCGAAAGCGACTTCTTATCAAATCTCCTTTCATCAGCAATCAATTTTACTCCAGATCCAGTGCACAGAAACGGTGAATTCAAGTTGTAAGTGCACCACGAATAGCACTATTTGAATTCGAATTAACCCCTAAATAGAGCAGTGTGGAATCAGTCTTCGATAAAAAATAAAATTGACGAAATGGTATAACTGTTATACCAATAAATTATGCGGTTCAAATACGACCAAGAAAAAAGTGGAAAGCTGCGAAAGGACCCAAGGAGGAAAACTGGGTTTGAGGAAGTGAAAGAGATTTGGACGCATTATCATTATGTAGACTGTCGTTCTGATGATCCTGAACAGTTTCGCGCAATTGGGTGGGTAAAAGGCAAATTATATACCGTCATATATGAAGTTGGAGAAGATAAGGAAGGTGAGTATTATCACCTTGTAACCCTATGGAAATCGACAAAACAAGAGGAAAAGTTATATGAGCAAAACAGCTAAAAAAAAGAAACCAACTGCCGATGAGATTGCTGAAATGGCAATGAGCGGGAAAGACATTTCCAGATATTTTACCAATAAGGGTGGAATGAGGCCCCCGGTTAAACGAGTCAATGTTGACTTTACGCTTGACATGCTAAAAGAATTAGACGCCCTAGCAAAGGAGTTAAACATTAGTCGTCAAGCCGTGATCAAAACATATCTGCGTCAAGCTCTAGACCAGCATTATATAGCCCGACAAACTCAAGGATAACAAAATCAGCTTCATTTTCTTCCTGGGAACTAGTTAAGCTCTTTGGCGGCTTCTATTGCAAAGTAGGTCAAAATCAGGTCGGCCCCGGCCCGCTTGATTGCTGTGAGAGTCTCCATCATAACCTTCTTGCCGTCCAGCCAGCCCTTTTCTTCGGCTGCTTTTATCATGGAATATTCACCGCTGACGTTATAAGCCGCGATCGGAAGATCGGTCTCTTCCCGTATCCGGCAGATGATGTCGAGATAGGCAAGCGCGGGTTTCACCATGATGATATCGGCACCTTCCTCGATATCCATGGAAACTTCCCGAATGGCTTCCAAGGCATTTGCAGGGTCCATCTGGTACGTTCGGCGATCCCCGAACTTGGGGGCAGAGTCTGCTGCATCACGAAACGGACCGTAATATGCAGAACAATATTTGGCTGCATATGAAAGTATGGGGAGTTGACTAAAATCATTTTCGTCAAGGATATTGCGAATTTCAGCAACACGACCATCCATCATGTCAGAAGGGGCCACCATGTCGGCGCCTGCTGCGGCATGCGACAGGGCCGTTCTGGCAAGCAGGTCAAGGGAGGCGTCGTTGTCTATATTCTGGCCGTCGATAACACCGCAATGGCCGTGATCCGTATACTGGCATAAACAGACGTCGGTAATGACTGCCAGATCAGGGAGTTTTTCTTTTAAAGCTCTGGTTGCCTTTTGAACGATACCGTCTTTGGCATACGCCCGGGTTGCAAGAGGATCCTTTTTGTTAGGGATTCCGAAGAGAATAACAGCCGGAATACCAAGTTCAAATGCTTCTTTGGAGGTTTTAACGAGGTTGTCAACAGATAGCTGATATTGCCCGGGCATCGATTCGATGGGATTTTTAACTCCTTTGCCGCTGATAGCAAATAGCGGCAGGATCAAGTCATCAACCGAAAGTTTTGTTTCGCGAATCATACGCCGAAAGGCTTCATTTTGCCGCAAACGTCTGGGTCTGTAATCGGGGAAAAGCATAGCAACTCCTGTTTGTTTACTTAGTCCTGAAAAGCCTGGTTTTTCGGGCCAGGTCAGAGATATCCGGCTCTGCCTTAGAGTTTTGTGTCCAAAATCACAAATTCCAAGCACCCAAACACAAACAAGCTCCAAACTACAAGCACCAAATTCCAATGAAATTCTAAAGTTTGTTATTTTGAATTTCGGTTATTGTGATTTATTTGTAATTTGATGCTTGTTATTTGGAATTTAATTTGCTCCCTCAGAATCCGGTATTAAATCTGCGGAAGCTCATCTCGAATAAGATTGCTGATAAATGCCTCTGGCGACAAAAGTGCCTGTTTTGTGATAAAAAACCGATTCCTTCCGGTCTTTTCTCTTATTAGTTTAAGGCCGTGTTCAAAATCGGCTGTAAGCTGTTTGTAAAAATCTTTGAGCTTAGCATCTGAATTTTCAAACTGATCAATAATGAAATCGACGGCGTCTTCTTCCATAACAATATTGATATCGTGGTTTTTAAAAAAATAGAGCTCAATTTTTTTTATTTCATCATAATAAGATTTAACTTTATCAATGGCTTTTCCGACATCCATAATGTGTTTGGTATAGTATTCGGCCACGATATCAATGCGCGAAGGTGTCAGTGTCAGGCTGAACTTTTCAGTAAAGTTCTTTTTGTTTGAATTCAAATATTCTTTAATAAATTCTTTTTCAGCAAGGTACATCCTTTCCAAAGCTTGATCGTATGTGTCCAGACTTGGTGATGTCAGCATTGTTTCGAGTTCTTGGTCAGGGTTTTCAATGACAGCAGCCGTTACCGGGAGCTTTCTAATATCAGTTGACGGCAGTTTCTTTTCAAATTTAAGGAGCACATGTTCAACGGCGCTAACCAGGCCCCTGGCCCCTGTGTTTTCCTGACAGGCGTTTTTTGCTAAAAGGCGTAAGGCCCGGTCTTCAAATTTTATGTCGATACCATAAGCGGCGAAATCGAGTTTTTTGCCAAGAATGACCGGGTTGCTGGGGTTTTTAAGAATTTCGTAAAGATCATCTTCCGAAAGTTTTTCAAAAACAGCCCGCACAGGTAGACGGCCGATAAACTCGGATTCAAATCCAAACTCTATCAAATCTTCCGACTTGACATGTTTAAGAAATTTAATATGGTCTTGGGAATTTGTAATTTGAGCTCCAAAACCGATTTTTTGACTTGTAATCCTTTTTTGGACGATCTGGGCCAGATCTCCAAAGGCACCGCTCATAATAAACAGGATTTTACTGGTATTTACGGTACGCTTATCGCGCTTGCCTGTTTTGCGAAAGCGTTCGATTTCTTGAATCATTGAGATGGGGTCATGGGGAACTTTCAAATCGACTTCCGTCTCTTCCATGGGCTTAAGCAGAGCTCGCTGAACGCCGGATCGCGACACGTCAACCCCGATGATGTTGCGATTGGATGCAATTTTATCGATTTCATCGATGTAAATAATACCGTGTTGCGCCAGTTCGATATCGCCGTCTGTTTCCCGCACCAGATCTCTAACCAAATCTTCCACATCCCCGCCGACATAACCGGTTTCGCTGAATTTGGTTGCATCACCCTTGACAAATGGAACGCGGATTTTGTCAGCGATTAGTTTGATAAGGTATGTTTTGCCAATCCCGGTGGGACCGAACATAAGTATATTGTTTTTAATATGGCCCACCATGTCATTAACATCGTCAGGAGAGGATTCAGCAAGTTTTATCCTATTGAAATGTGTGCATATTTTTGTTGCCAGAATAGCTTTGGCGGCATCTTGTTTAACAATATACTGGTCCAGATAGGCGATCAGATCTTCGGGTTTTAAATCAAAACTGATTTTTTTCTTTTTGGGCGCAAGCTCTTCGGTTTTTTCCGTGGCTATCTCCTGCTGCATCACCAGGGGCGATACCATTTTAACACTGCCACCGAACTTTTTTGATATAAAATCGCCTATTTCTTTTTCAATCTCTTTGGGGTCGGGTATTTTTTCGTCGTGTTCTTTCATAATGCTAAACTATAATCACAGCTTGCCAAAAAAGCAACAGGGACATCAATGCTGGATGCTGGATACTAGATGCTGGATATTCGGGAATGCTCTAGTAGTGAAGTCCAAAAACATCCAGTATCCAGGAACCAGTATCCAGAATCAGCCAATACTGGCAATAGTTTTCGTTGTAGCGGCTTAGATCGAACACATGATTTTATGCAACTATAGGGTTTAGGAGGCATCAAAAAGACTTTTGGGACAATAATTCACTGGCGCGGCTCAGGCGCTGAATCAGGGTATGGGAAAAAACTTTATAAAAACGGAACTGAGTACTGGTGGACATCTGCTCTATAATAGATGCGTTTATCTTCATCAAAATGGTATTGCTAAGTGTCTCGATAGTGGCAGTCCGTTTGGCTTTGACCAGGTAGGCCATTTCGCCGAAGCAGTCACCCTGCTTCAATACCGCCAGCCGCTTTGCTTGTTTTGTGACCGCAACTTCGCCGGCAACAATAATATAGAAGCAGTTTTCTATATCCCCTTCAGTGATGATAATTTCAGCGCTATCGTATTTTAGCCATTGAGTGGTTTTGAGTACTTCAGCTAATTCACTGGAATTAAAATCCTTGAAAAAAGCTATTTTTTTAAGGGCATTGAGTTTTTCTTTAGAATTGATCTCCTCGTCCAAAAACTTCAAATTATCGAATGAGGCACTCAACTCCGACGCTAATTGCAGCCCGGTCTGGAAACGTTTGGTCAAATTTTTTGCTAAAGCTCGCATGACGATATGTTCCAGGGATTCAGGAATATCTTGCCGGTATTTTTCCAAAGGTTCGGGGTTTTCGTTGGCGATCTTAAATAATGTGGCGTATTCATTGTCAGCCTGGAAAGGTTTGGTGCCGGTCAGGAGTTCATACATTACTACTCCAAGTGAAAAAATGTCTGTCTGTGGTGTTAATGGCTCATTGCGGATCTGTTCCGGTGAAGTGTAATAAACCGAACCGGTAAAGCTCCCGGATTCGGGAAGGTCCGTAAATCCCTCTACTTGGGCGATGCCAAAATCGGTAATCTTGGCTTCGCCTGTAAGGGAAACCATGATATTACTCGGTTTGATGTCGCGATGGATGACTCCGTTTTGGTGGGCATAGTCAAGAGCCTTAGCGCTCTGAAAAATGTGTTTTATTGTATTATCCAGCGGCAATAAGGCCTCTATTGAGCAATATTCTTTCAAAGTGGTGCCCTCCACATATTCCATGATCAAGTAGCCCGTATCATGTTCCCACATGGCGTCGTATAACGACACGATATGAGGATGCGTCAATTTTCCGGCCGCCCGGGCTTCGTTGAAAAATAGTTGCTGATAGCGTTCAAGAATAGAAGAATCCTTGGTAGGGTTGGCTAATGTGATTTTTATGGCTACCTGGCGATCAATAAACGGATCATGCCCTAAGTAAACCACGCCCATGCCCCCGCGGCCCAGCTCTCGAGTTATCTTATACCTACCTATTTTATCGGGTATTTTTTGAGAAACCACGACATTACTCCCAGCTTCAAAAAGTCTTTTTTAGTTTCCATATTCTATTAAAGACTTTTTAAGTCGTAACGTCAAGGTACTTGTCTCGGAATGCTTACCATATGGCCGCACAACCCGGCGCGGCCGGGCTTTGATTACACGATTCCTGGTACCAATCTAAGAGGTAAATGTCGAAGAGGCGAGCGACACATCCAACTTGGTGTTTCACATGGCGAAGGAGTGCCGGCCATAGATATTTAGAAAATGGAGCAATAAATGAAAGCTAAAATTTTCTTTTTAGGATTCCTGATGGTTGTTTTGGTATCATTTTCTGCTTTTTCCTCATCCGAGAATACTTACAAATCGAAGTATTTAGGACAGGAAAAGAGAGAAATCAGAAGCTTGTCAGAATCAGATATTGAGGAATTGAAAAATGGGAAAGGATGGGGGTTAGCAAAAGCCGCAGAACTTAATGGCGTTCCAGGACCTGCCCATTTGTTAGAAATGAAAGAAGAAATAAGTCTTACTTCTGATCAAGTCCAGAAAATTGAACGTATTTATAAGGAAATGAAGAAACAAGCAATTTAACCAAAATGTAACTGCCTGTAAAACTTTTATAATTCCCTCCTTCTATTATGAGATTAATAAAAAAACCGTTGAAAAGTACAACGGTACCTAATAATATTAAATGGTGCTGAAAAAACTGATGATTTTAACCCGTTGAGGAGGAGGCTTACAGAATCAGAACTGCCCATAGTGAAAGCAACAGCAGGTGATGGATAAGATTTATGGAAATTGTAAGGGGCTAATTGGGGCTGATGATACTATTAACGTATCGTTCAAATATCGATCAAACCAGATAGTTGTTGTCGTTGCAAGATATCAACAGATCTTAGTTCACAATATAAAGTGTTTTGAACTGTTATTTTTTCGGAAAAAGCATCCTATCCCCTGCTTTGATTATTCCCTTAATTTTTCAAAAAATGAAAATATTGAAGTTATAGCCACCATGTGTTATTCAAATCCAAGTACTGAATGTCGCATGAATACTTCCAAAGAAAACCTGCTCTGTACCGGCTTAATAATGTGAACCGATATTTGAGTCTCAAATGATAAGGGTGGTACTTGATGGAAAAACGTCCTGTTCAATTCTTCGATAGAATAAAAACTTCAAAAAGCCTTCCCTCACTTCCTCAAATTCTATTAAAATTGATAGAGTTCTGTAATAGCGAAGAAAGCACAATCAAGGATATATCCCAAATAATCAATAAGGATACGTCTTTAAGCGCCAAAGTTATTAAGATGGCCAATTCTGCCTACTATGGAGTACCCAAAAGAGTAACCAATATTAATCAGTCCCTGGTAATTTTAGGGCAAAATGCCATAAAAAATATTGCCATTAGCGCTTCAGTTATTCAAGCTTTCAGCAAAGTAAAAGATAATTCTGTTTTTGATTTGAAGGTTTTCTGGAGGCACTCTCTGATGTGTGCCATATTGTCCAAACTAATTGCTAAAAAGATATCCTACGCTTCTCCTGACGAGGCATTTTTAACAGGGCTCCTTCACGATATGGGGAAATTAGTTTTATGGGTAAATTTTCCCAAAGAATATGCTGATATTCTCAATTCATCAAAAGGTCAGTGGGATCTAATCTTGGTTGGAGAAGCCCTTCATGGGGCCACACACTGTGAAGTTGGAGCTTGGCTGATCAACCGCTGGAAGCTTCAATCATTCATGGCAGATGCGGTTCTTTATCACCATGGATCAGCCGATAGGATTCAGGATGCTCTTCCTCTTGTTAAGATAATATATGTTGGGAATATCCTTTGTCCCAAAACAAACAAAGAAGACGAAGTCAAGTTTGGAATAGCCAAATATATTTTTGGATTTGAAACCTCTGAGGTAGAAGAAATCATCCTTCAAGCCGAAAAAGATGTAAGCGATGTTGCACAATCTTTAGATATAGATATTGGGACACCTGATGTTTCAGAAAAGACTGTTTCTGAAAAAGATCATGAAAGACAAGAAGATTTAATTCAGGAAGTAAAAGATATTACTTTGTTTCAGGGTACACTCCAGAATCTTTTAGAGGCTCACGATGAAGATTCTATACTGAAAGTTGTGCAGGAAGGGCTTCATATTCTGTTTGATGTTAAAAATGTTTTGTTTTTTCTGCATGCATCAGAAAGAAATATTCTGTTAGGTAAGGGCATGGCGCCTGCCAAAAATAATGATCCAATCAATGAAGTGACAATCCCCTTGCAAAATGGAAAAAGCCTTTTAGCGAAGTCCCTTCTCCAAAGAAAACCCCTTGATTCTTTCAGCGATTCAATAAAAGACAAACTTACAATTTTAGATGAGCAAATCATCCGCTTAGTTGAAAAAGACGGTATTCTTTGCCTTCCGATGATCGCACACAAACAATATGTTGGTGTAATAGTCTTGGGATTGGAAGAGGCGCGTGTATCCCATTTAACGGATAAGATAAAGCTTTTGATGATGTTTACTAAACAGGCGGCCTTGGCCCTTCAATCAAACTATTTGACCCAAAACCAGGCAAAATTAATTCAGTCTGAACGTCTGAGCGCCGCGTCAACCATAGCTCAAAAGATTGTTCACGAAGTGAATACCCCATTAAGTGTAACAAAAAATTATCTTGCCATTCTGAAGAGAAAATTGTCTGAAGATCAGCCCGTTGAAGAGGAAATCAGGATTATTAATGAGGAAATCGACCGAGTGGCTCTTATTATAAGTGAATTATCTGATTTTTCAGAACTTAAAATCCAACCAAACGATCCTTTGGATGTAAATGCCCTTTTGTCAAACCTGATAAGAATCTTTCAAGAATCCCTTATACTCAAGCCCAACATCAATACTCATTTGAAGTTAGACCCTTCACTTCCAGCGGTTATGACAGATAAAAACAGAATGATACAGGTCTTTAGCAACCTTATTAAAAATGCAGATGAGGCTATGTCGGGTAGAGGAAATCTTTGTATTGGCACCCGATATATTTCAAATTACATCGACGATAAAATAAACCAGGTTGCAGACAGTACACAGGGGCATGTGGAAATCATTATCGAAGATGATGGTCCGGGCATTCCTGATACCGTTAAAGCCCAACTCTTTGAACCTTATATTACCTCGAAAGGGGCCGGACATGCCGGTTTGGGGCTCTCCATTGTTTATAATGCAATCAAGGAATTAAAGGGGGCCATAACTTGTGAAAGTGACAATAAAAAAGGAACGAGTTTTAAAATAGTTTTACCAATAGCCCAACATCAAGAATCTTAAATTAAGGAGGTCAAGATGCCTAATAGTCCTAAAGTTCTCATAGTTGATGACGACTCCCGAATGTGCGAAAGCTTAAAGGCATTATTAAGCAATCAGGGCTATATATTGAAAACATGCAATAGTGGTAAAAAAGCAATAGAATATTTGAACAATTATGATTTTGATCTTGTTCTTCTCGACATTGTTATACCTGATATGAATGGCTACCAAATTATGGATTATATAACCAATCAAAGTCCTGATACCTTGGTCATTGTTATTACCGGACATGCTTCAATAAAATCAGCTATAAAATTTATAAAGAAAGGGGCCTACGACTACATCAAGAAACCATTTGAGCCGGAAGAATTGTTGGTTACAGTAAAAAATGGTCTTGATCACAAAAGATTAGAGAGTGAAAACGAAGTTATTAATGAAAAGCTGATACGGACAGAAGAATGTTACAGGTATCTGGTTAAAAATTCTCCTGACATTATTTATATGCTGGATGGTCAGGGTAACTTTAAATTTATAAGCAATACAGCTGAGCGGTTACTCGGTTTTCAAATTGAACAACTTATTGGTGAGCACTATACTACTCTCATCCATGACAATGATTTAGAAAAAGCTAAATGGTCATTTAATGAAAGGAGAACCGGCGATCGTGCTGCCTCCCAAATGGAATTGAGACTAAAAGTCTGTGGTGAAAGAGGTCAGTTTAAGGATTGTAAAGTCGGACACCTGACTATTGAATTGAAATCCAACGGCATATACGACGAGCCGATCAAAAAAGAGGATAAAAAATTCATTGGTACACATGGCGTTATAAGAGACATAAGTGGCCGGAAGCAGCTTGAATTCCAATTAAAACAAGCTCATAAAATGGAAGCGATAGGCACGCTCACCGGTGGAATCGCTCATGAATTTAACAACATCCTCAGCATCATTTTAGGTAATACGGAATTAGCACTGGATGATGTTCCTGAGTGGAATCCTGCTCATTTCAACCTTGAAGAGATTAAAACAGCAGGCCTGCGTGCCAAAAATGTTGTAAGGCAGCTTCTCAGTTTCATCCGAAAAACCGACATAAAGCGACAACCTATAAGTATAATCTCCGTCATCAAAGACGCTCTCAAGTTTTTGCGATCCACGATAACTGCTAATATTGATATTCGCCAAAACATTCAAGATACAGCGGATACCGTTTTTGCTGATCCTACTCAAATCAATCAGATAATGATCAATTTATGCACTAACGCTTCTCACGCCATGGAAGAAACCGGGGGGATGCTGGATATCGGAATACAAAATATTTTCTTGGATGAAAATTCAACTGCTCTTATTGACCCTGAATTAACCCAGGGCAACTATGTTAAAGTGACTGTAAGCGATACCGGTCATGGCATAGCCCCGGAAACCATAGAACGGATATTTGATCCCTATTTTACAACAAAAGAAGTTGGAAAAGGTTCCGGTTTGGGGCTGTCAGTGGTGCACGGTATTGTCAAAATCCATAGAGGTGCAATTACGGTTGACAGCGAACTCGGCAAAGGAACAACCTTTAACATCTTTTTCCCCGTAACTGAAGAAGAAGTGGTGACAGAATCTAAAATTATTGAGGAGCTTCCTACTGGTAATGAAAATATACTCTTTGTTGATGATGAAGAATCAATTGTGTTCATTGTGCGACAGATGCTGGAGCGGTTGGGATATCAGGTTGAAGTAAAAATGAATCCTGTCGAAGCTCTGGAATTATTTCGTTCCAATCCAGACCAATTCGATTTGGTAATTACAGACATGGCGATGCCGCAGATGGACGGCGACAAGCTGGTGAAAGAAATTTTAAACATCCGTTCTGAAATGCCGATAATCCTCTGTACCGGATTTAGTGAAAAAGTTACAGAGGAAAACGCAAAAGAACTTGGTATCAAAGCTTTTACCATGAAACCCCTGGTTATACGCGATCTTGCAGTGGTGGTTCGAAAGGTGCTGGACGAGGAATAAAACAAGTAATAAGTTTTGACTTACATTAATCTGAATTTTTGCGTCACCCCTGACTTAGATGGCTACAAAACACTATCAAGCATTTGAAATAATAACATAATCAAAACATATCAAAACTGGATGGATTGTCAGAGTGAATCCAATTACTGCCTTCCATCATGCATCCGAGCCACCCCCTAAAGGGTGTTGATTCGGGCACCAAATCTTCACCCGCACTAAAGACCCAAACCCGGTTTCCAGTAATTGGAAGTCGGGTTTTTTAATGGGATGAGATATTTCTTTTTACCCTGATTTACATTAGGCTTGTTGGGTATAGTGCTGGGAGTGGATCTTTTTGCAATGAAAAAGGGCTTAGCAAAATTTGATAAGCCCTTGATATTATTATGGTGGGAGTCGAACGAGCGGCCATGCGGCAAGTGTAACCACTTTAAAGTTCTTTTGGATGTCTCAATATGCCAGAAGTACCTCACGGCAGTCACACAGGACCTGAAAGCGGTGTATCATATTGCCGAAGGGTCGTGCCGGCCAGAACAGTCCGACCCCTGATCGACCCCAGGGTCGCCTGACATAGCGCCTCGTGGGTAGCTACAGGACGGTCCTGGGTCCTCTGCAAAATACGATTATCCTTGACATTTTGATAATTTCTTACAATTATTAAACTCCTCACCTTCAGAAAATGATGAAAAGGGCCGATATGAGTCAGTATAAAATCATTAAAATTCTGAAACACCCGTATATCAATAATTATGTCAAATTTTAATAGTCGGAAGGTTCGTGACCATGATTGAGTTTTCACCTGTCAAATTTCTGGCGGTTATTTTCACGCCAGACTTTTCAATTGGTGACAGCTTTCATCTCATCAATCTCTTTAAAAAATTATCAGGAAATAAATTTGATGGCGAATTGTTCAGTACGCCTATTCCCCAAGATGCCCCGGCGGAAATCCCTCGGTTTATTTTAAACTCCCAGCTTGACAGCTGGAAACTTGAAGTGACCCTGGAAAGAACAAACCTGATTTTTCAAAACCCTGCCTTTTCTTCGATTACCGATCCTGATGCTCTAAATTTTGGAAATTTTGCTAGGGAGCTGTTTAGGGAGTATAAAAAAGCATCTAAAATCAGGATTCAGAGATTGGCACTCATAATAGATCGAGTCGCAAAGATTGAAGATGAAACAGTTCCGCAATTTATTGCGAATACATACTGCAAAGATAATTATTTAGAGAAGCCATTTAACAATACAAGTGCATTTGAACTGCACTCTTTGAAAAAATATGAGTTTAAAAAATTCAACCTAAATTCATGGGTAAGAATAAAATCAACCCAGTTATATAAAACGCACGACCCGGTACTGCTTATGATTAACGACATAAACACGTTTGCGTACCTGGAGGCCCCCGACGAAAATTTTAGATTGACAGATATTGATCGATTCTTTAAGAACATTCCAAACCACATAGAGGAAATATTATCATTATATTTCAAATAAAGGTGATTTAATGGGACTGGTGGCCATAGATACTTCGAGCGGTTTTTTTGGTGATATTGATCCAACTGACTCAGCAGAAACCTACCAACCCAAGTGGAGTCCTAAAATTCCCCAGGAAGGATTTCAGATGTTGAGTTCAAACACTGGTGTCGTACAAAGAGCAGTCTTAATCTCCAACGTTTGGAGATATTGCCAGATAGATCCAAAAGAGTGTGATGTATGGGCTAATGTCATTTTGAAAGATACTTATGAAACAGTTTATTTGACAGAAAATGAAAGCGACATAATTACATCAGGCAACGTGGTAGTATTAGAGGGCGAAGGCCATTTGGTTGTCTCTCCTGAAAATACTTATTTAAATGCTATTTATCATTTGCCGAATGTTAAGGCTGTTGTTTTAGAATCAACTTACGATGTTAAATGTTTTATAACTATTCTAGACAAAAGGAACCTTGAAACAAGAGAAAAAATCTATGATGTAGAAATGAGGATGTTTGACCAGTATCCAGATGAACAGTTCGATTTTTCGATTTATTGTATTGATAAGAAAAAAGAGATTGACCTGGTGTTAAAAAATAAAGAAATTTTATATTATAAGGATTAAATTGGTGCCGGGCAAAACGAAACACTTAGATATTATTAACGATAATTTTGAAGCTTTATGTCATTTATCCTCCCCAGATCCTTCCGATCACACTAATTGGAGTACTACAATAATTTTTTATATGGCGCTTCATTATATTCATGCATATCTGTCTAAAAAAAATGAACATCCAACCAGTCATAAAGTTCTTGAAAAAATAAAATTTTACCCAAAGTTAAAGCCTCTATATCAAAAATATCGACATTTAAAAGACGACTCAGAAGATGCCAGGTATCGTGGGAAAAAGCTATCAGTTTACGATATGAGAAGGGGTGTCCTAAAGTGGTTCAGTGATATACAGGACGAAATATGCAGTATTCTGAATATACCCCAGGGGAATAAATGCAACATCTATGATTATTTCACTTGAATTAGCAATTAGGAAAAGTAATTGAGCCAGCGCTGTATTTTAGTGCTGGTTTTTTATTCTTGATTTGTTGGGTATAGCGTTGGGTATTACTTTTATGGAAATAAAAAGAGGGTTAGTCAATACGACTAACCCTTTGTTATTATTTGGTACGCCCGGCTGGGTTCGAACCAGCGGCTTTCAGCTCCGGAGGCTGACGCTCTATCCACTGAGCTACGGGCGCGAAGCGATATTTCTAACGGAAAGCAGTATATTATAAGTGGTAGTAAGTCAAGCTTGATGGCGTCGTAAAAAGTCAAATTCATAATTAGCTAGTGCCCATCCATAAATAAATTTGAGCACTATGTAGTTTCCAATTCATAAATGAGGGATTTTTTCGAGTGTTTCTTTAGCTTCCCCGACTACGTAAAGGGAGCCGGCGATGCAGACGACATCATGGGGTGATGCGGTTTCGACGGCATGCTGGACGGCGCTGTTGACACGGGGGATAATTGTTATGTCGGAAAGTATCTGCCGAGCAACCTTATGCAGGGCTTTCGGGGGTAGCGCCCGATCTATCTGGGGGGCGGTTATGATGGCCCTGCTGCACAACGGAAGCAAACTTTTAAGCATGGCGGCATACGGCTTGTCATCCAGAATGCCGATCACCAGGGTGATGTTGCGGTCAGAAAGATTTTCATACAAATACTTCGCCAGGTTTCGAGCGGCAATAAGATTGTGGGCGCCATCAAGAATTACAAGGGGAGTCCTGGAGACAATTTCCAGCCTGCCCGGCCATCTGTTTTGCATCAGGCCTTGTTTGATTTTTGCCAGGGGAAGATTCGTACGGATTGTGTTCAGCACCTCACATGCGGCTAAAACGATGGCTGCGTTATCGATCTGGTGGCGGCCGATTAATCCTGTCTGCATGTTTCGCCATACATTTTCGATACCATAATAATTAAATGTCTGGTTTTGGTTCCTGCGAACGCGAAATGTTTCTCCAAAACGATAAAATCGGGAAGACTGCGATTGGGCAATAGTTTTTAACACAGAAATGGCGTTTTTCTGTTTAACGCCGGTTACCACCGGCGCATTTTTTTTGATAATACCTCCCTTTTCACCGGCGATCTGGGCTATGGTATTTCCCAGATACTCTTTATGTTCTATGGAGATATTGGTTATGATGGAAAGGGCGGGTTTGATGATATTGGTAGCATCCAGCCGGCCACCCATGCCGGTCTCTATAACGGCCCAATCGACTTTTTGCCGGCCGAATTCATAAAACGCCATTGCGGTTGCAAATTCAAAAAAGGTCGGTTCGCGTTCGCCGTAATGAACGCTTTTTACGGCTTCATAGCATGCTACAACATTTTCATCGGAAATCGGACGGCCATTTATACAGATCCTTTCATTAAATTTTACAAGGTGCGGGGAGGTATAAAGTCCGACTTTGTAACCGGATAGATGGAGGATCGCAGCCAGAGCGGAAGCGATAGATCCTTTTCCGTTGGTTCCGGCTACATGGATGAATGCCATTCGATCACGGGGGCTTCCAAGGCCGTTAAGGATTCTTCGGATGGTGGAAAGTCCCAGCTTTATACCGAACCGTCTCAGACCATACATGGTCTTAAGGCAATTGGTGTAAGAATCTGTCAGACTCATTTTCACAGAAAAACCCGGCGGAATTGAAGAGCTCGCCGGGTTTGATTCTTTAAGGTTTGATTTTATTTTCTTCTATATCTGTTTCTTGAAGCTGCAATTCTCTGCCTTCTCAAGGATTCACGTTGTTTGCGGCGTTTGTGCTCACTTGGTTTTTCATAGGCCTTTTTCAACTTTAGGCGTTTAAAAAGGCCGTCATTTTGAATCTTTTTTTTCAAAATGCGCATAGCCTTTTCAAGGTCGTTGTCATAGACCTTGACCTGAATGTCTTTCAAATTACTCAGCTCCTTTCGTTCCATCAACGGTCAATATTTATGATGGTTATTTTTATTCATCAACAATAAATCCAATCAAATACCTTAAATTGGAGTGGTTGGCAAGCAAAAAAGTATATTCATAAAAAATACTACAACCCGCCTGAGGCGGACAAGCGCAGTAGATGGGACTTTTTACGACGCCATCAGGTTTAAAGCTTTGAAACAAGCTCAGCAGTAACATCTTTAACACCGGGGCTTCCGTCTAATATAATGTATTTAATGGAGCCTTCTTTTGCGGCCAGGTCTTTGAAATAGTAGGATGATGCCAAAGTGCCGGTATCAGTATCATAATAAATACTATGGCGCTTGTCGATGGCGGTTTCATCCTGGTCATCGTCACGGGTTTTTAAATCGCCTCCGCAAACGCGGCACTGGTCACCGTCGGGTTTAATGGCATCAATATAGATATTATTGGGATGGTTATTGTCATTGACACAAAGTCTGCGACCCATGATTCTGTTTTTGGCTATTTCGCGGTCAAGAATAATTTCTACAACAATATCGAGGGCCATATTGGCTTCCTTCAGGGATTCATTCAGCTTTATCGCCTGGTGCTTGTTTCTCGGAAACCCGTCAAGAAGCCAGCTGCTTTTACAGTCATCCTGTTGCAGGCGATCGAGTATCATGGGGATCGTAATTTCATCGGGTACCAGATCGCCCCGGTCGATATATTCTTTGGCCTTTTGGCCTAATTCAGTCCCTTTTGAAATGTTTTCGCGAAAGATAGCGCCGGATTCTATGTGGGGAGTGTTGTATTTGTCTTTTAAAATGGCTCCCTGGGTACCTTTCCCGCTGCCGTTCGGCCCAAAAAACAAAATGTTCATAAAATTCTCCCTTCTTTAATTGATGATCTCTTAAAAAGTCACGAATTCAGGTTTGATATTTTTTCTGCTGCTTGAAAAAATCTTTGACCAGCTTTAAAGCTTCCGGTTTGCTCCCAATTGTATTTGACAGCCTGGCTTCTTCTACCAGGTTAAGAATGTTTTTAAAAAAAGGGGAAGGAGTCAGCCCGAACTCTTCAATAAGGTCATGGCCTGTTATCAGTGGCGGAGTTTTGCTTTTGGGGCTGAATTCTGCAAAATATTGATCGATCATGCCTTTTACAAAGGTGATGAACGCTTTATTTTCTGCATTTACTTTATCTTGTTTTCCCTTAGTATCGGCTATGGTATGCAACAGCAGGTAAGAGGTGTTGTCTTTGCATTTCATAAAAAAGCGGGTTAAACCTTTGAGAGTTAATGTTTTGTTCCGCTGAGCAGAGAAAAGAGACAGCGGCCGGATATGGTTACGAATGATAAAATCGATGAAATTTCTTTCTCTGGTTGCAAACTTGAACCTTTTGCTGATGGATTTCGCCATGTCGGCACCTTTGCGGGCATGCCCGTAGAAACGGGCATGCCCGCTGTTGTCTGAGCTTTTGGCCGCAGGTTTGCCGATGTCGTGCAGCAGGATTGCACATTTGAGGAGTATTGCTTTTTGACTGTCAATACCTGCTATGCCCCGCTGTAAACTAGCGGGCAAAAAATTGTCCGGATTGCTGAGCATCTCTTCAAGGTGGCCGTAAGCTTTGATTGAATGCTCAAAGACATCATAGCAATGATGTCTGTTTTGAAAACATCCCTTAAGTTTGCCGAGTTCAGGGAAAATGGAGGTCAGAAGCCCGATCTCGGCCATTTGAGAAAGATAATAATGCGATTTACGGGTTTCAAACATTTTGAAAAGCTCCAGGCGGATTCGTTCTCCGGCCGATTCCTGAATTATCGTCGCTTCCCTGGCAATGGCCGAACCGGTCCGGGGTTCGATATCAAAACCCAGACAGGCACCCATCCGAAAAGCTCTTAACAGGCGGATCGGGTCTTTTTTAAAAACTTGCTTTGAAACCATTTTAACTTTTTTTTCCTTAAGATCCTGAAGACCGCCTAAAACGTCGATTATTTCTCCTGTGGACAGGTCATAAGCCATAGCGTTGATGGTGAAGTCCCTCTGGTTGAGGTCGTCTTCAATCGTGGTGCCGTTGACAGGGGATATATCAAAGATATTATTTTCGGTAACCACTCGGAGGATCATCTTCCCGGGTTTCCCCATTTCAACAAGATGGCCGTTGGTCTTGAGGGCCATCTGGTTTGCAAATTGTTGCGGGCTGCCCAAAACAGCAATGTCATAATCAGCGGGAGTTTTGCCAAGAAGAAGGTCTCTGATCGAACCGCCAACGATGTAGGCCCCTTTGGTTTTAGGAAAAATATTTGAGTCGAATTGAATCATCGGTTATAATATTGTATTGTTACTTGTTAACTTGACGTTACAAGACAGCATGCTTAATATCAATATTTTTAAGTTAAAGTAACGTTTAGAGGTTCAGAGTTCAGAGGTTCAGAGGTTCAGAGTTCAGAGGTTCAGGGTTCAGAGGTTCGGGGTTTGTTAGTAAAGGTTGATAAATTTGTAAAAAGTGAAACGTGAAATGTAAAACGACTACATTTAGTACATTAAGAGGCAATATTACACAACATATAAACTTTTCACGTTTAACTTTTCACGGAACTATCAAGGTTGATGATCTAGTAAAAAGTCACGAATTCAACAAAGAAAAAGCAACTCTGAACCTTTGAACCCCGAACCTCTGAACGCTTATAAAAAGATATGGGCGTATTAAAGTCAGATACTCTAAAAATAGCCGTTACAGGGGGTGCCGGGTCCGGCAAAACTTCTGTTTGCAGCCGGTTAAAAGAATGGGGTTTAAATGTAATCAGTTCCGATACCTTGGCGCGGGAGGCCGTAGCTCCCGGAACGGATGCCTTTAAAAACATCATTAACTATTTTGGTAAGAAAGTGTTGTTGCCGGACGGGGCTTTGAATCGCTCTAAGCTGCGCCGGATTATTACAAGCAATGATGTTGCCCGGTCGGCGCTGGAACGTTTCGTTCATCCGGAGATAACGAAACTCGTGCAACTTAAGATAGCGCAAGCCGAGCAAGACGGTGAGCGCTTTGTGCTGGTAGAGGTTCCCCTTCTTTTTGAACTCGGCATTCAAGACCGTTTTGATGTGGTCGTCCTGATCAGTGCAAAACGCGAACTACGGATTCACAGGCTCATGCAGCGCGACAACATTTCCAAAAAGGAGGCCAAAGACCTTTTAGATGTTCAGATGACGGATGATGAAAAAATGCAAAAAGCTGATTTTATAATAAAAAATGACGATAATATTAAAAAGCTGATGAAGTCGGCTGATCTTTTCTACAAAAAAATATATCAAAAACACGCAAAAAGTGGTGAAAGCGCTTGACAGGCATAAAATCATGATATAAATGAAAGAATTGAATTATAGGATAGGAACACGCCTTTAGGCTCCCACCTATCGGAGAATACCAACAACCTTCAAGCTAAATTCATATAACACGCATAAACTCCAGTTGCAGCCACCAAGGATCCGGTTCGTTATATTGAAAACCAGCAGATGCAAATTTTATCCGACAAAGAATGGAAAATCATAAGATAAATCGTTAGGGAGCAAATTGTAATGAATATTGTTGAACTTAAAGACAAGAAAATCAAAGAATTGACCATTTTGGCAAAAGAATTCAATATCGACGGCGCCGCCGGAATGAGAAAGCAGGAGCTCATTTTTGCTATACTTCAGGCGGAGATCGAAAAGACCGGCCTGATATTCGGGGAAGGAACTCTGGAAATTCTGCCGGACGGATTTGGATTCCTGCGGGCACCGAATTACAATTACCTGCCGGGTCCGGACGATATCTATGTTTCGCCTTCTCAGATTCGCCGTTTCAACTTAAGGACAGGTGATACTGTATCCGGGCAGATACGCCAGCCCAAGGAGACGGAACGATATTTTGCCCTCTTAAAGGTCGAAGCCGTAAACTATGAAGATCCGGAAGTGGCCAGGGAAAAAATTCTTTTTGATAACCTGACACCGCTATATCCTGATCGGAAAGTATCACTTGAAACAGAATCCGATAACTATTCCATGAGAATCATGGATCTTTTGAACCCCATTGGATTCGGACAAAGGGGACTGATAGTTTCACCGCCCCGGTCCGGGAAAACAATGCTGCTGCAGGCGATCGCCAACAGCCTCAGTGCCAATCATAAAGATATTGTCCTGTTTGTGCTTCTGATTGATGAGCGGCCCGAAGAGGTAACAGATATGGAGCGGTCTGTCGACGGGGAAGTAATAAGTTCCACTTTCGACGAACCTGCAGAAAGGCATGTTCAGGTTGCCGAAATGGTTATTGAGAAGGCCAAGCGACTAGTGGAACACAAAAAAGATGTCGTTATTCTGCTGGATAGTATTACCAGACTGGCGCGGGCATACAATTCGGTTATGCCTCCTAGTGGAAAGATTCTGTCCGGGGGGGTTGATTCAAATGCGCTTCAGCGCCCCAAACGATTTTTTGGGGCGGCACGCAATATTGAGGAGGGCGGAAGCCTTACCATTATTGCAACGGCCCTTGTAGATACGGGAAGCCGGATGGATGAAGTTATTTTTGAGGAATTCAAAGGCACCGGTAATATGGAGCTGCAATTGGATCGAAGACTTGCCGATAAGCGGGTGTTCCCTGCAATTGATATCAAAAAATCCGGTACCCGCAAAGAAGAGCTTTTGCTGGAAGAGGATACGCTGACGCGCGTCTGGATCTTAAGAAAACTGCTTTCTGCGTTAAACCCTGTTGACAGTTTGGAATTTATGCTTGATAAAATGGGCGGAACCAAAGATAATAAAGACTTTTTAAATTCCATGAATGCCTAATAGGAGGTTAATACTATATGAAACCGGACATTCACCCTGAGTATGTGGAGACAACCATCAAATGCGCATGTGGCAATGTATTGGAGGCCGGCTCGACAAAAGCTGACATTCGAGTGGAAATTTGTTCAAAATGCCATCCATTTTTTACCGGCAAGCAAAAGCTTGTTGACACAGCCGGCCGCATTGAGCGTTTCCGCAGGAAATATGAAAAATTCCAGAACCAAAACAAATAACGCATGCATAAGCAATTAAAAGGCATTGAAAATCGCTTTTTAGAACTTGAAAAGCTTTTGAGTGATCCCAGTATTTTGCAGGATCGAAAGAAGTACCAGCAATATAGCCGTGAGCATTCAGACCTCAGTAAGGTTGTAGCGGTTCTAAGAAAGTACGAGCAAACTCTGCAAGAGCTTGATGACAGCAGGGAACTTTTAAAAGACTCTGACCCTGATATTAAAGCGATGGCGCGGGCTGAGTTAGGCACTCTAAGGTCCCGAAAAAACAGCCTTGAATACGATCTTACGAAACTGCTGCTGCCAAAGGACCCCAATGACAATAAGAATGTTATCGTTGAAATACGGGCAGGTACCGGCGGAGAAGAAGCCGGTCTGTTTGTTGGTGATCTTTTCAGGATGTACAGCAGGTATGCTGAGAAAAAGAGCTGGAAAATTGAAGTCCTGACCCATCATCCAACCGGTGTCGGTGGTCTAAAAGAGATTATCGCTATGGTTTACGGCAAGGGGGCGTACAGCTGTTTCAAATATGAAAGCGGAACCCATCGTGTCCAGCGCGTTCCGGCGACCGAAGCTCAGGGACGGATACATACCTCTGTAGTTACTGTTGCAGTTCTGCCTGAAGCCGAAGATGTCGAACTTAAAATCGATCCTAATGAGATTAAAGTCGATGTGTTTCGTGCAACCGGTCCGGGCGGCCAGAGCGTAAATACAACCGATTCAGCGGTACGATTGACCCATCTTCCGACCGGCATAGTGGTAACCTGCCAGGATGAAAAATCCCAATTGAAAAACAGGAACAAGGGGATGAAAGTTCTGCGTGCTCGCATTCTTGATCGTATGATCAAAGAGCAGGACCAAAAAAGATCCGAAGAGCGCAAAAGTCAAATAGGAGATGGAGACAGAAGCGGAAGAATCAGGACCTACAATTTTCCTCAGGGCAGGGTTACCGACCACCGCATCGGCCTTACGCTTTACAAGCTGGAATCTATACTGCAGGGTGAAATTGACGAAGTAATTGAAAAGCTTGCCACCCACTACCAGGCCCAGGCATTACAAAATGGAGCATCATTCTAAGTCCGGGGCTACCACATGGAACATCGTAAAGCTCCTCAAGTGGACAACTTCCTATTTTAAGCTCCATGGCATCGACAGCCCCAGGGCTGCTGCCGAAATACTTCTCGCCCACATTTTAAAATTAAAACGGATAGATCTGTATTTGCGGTATGACCAACCGCTTTGCAGCGACGAACTCACGCGCTTCAAAGCGCTGATAAAAAGGAGAGCCAAGCGGGAGCCGGTTGCCTATATTGTGGGTGTCAAAGAGTTCTGGTCCATGGATTTTGTCGTGACCAGAGATGTACTGATTCCGCGACCTGAAACTGAATGTCTGGTCGAGGCGGCCATATCTGTTTTACCCCAGGATTCAAATCAAAACGCACAAGACAAGCCCAGGCGGATATTAGAGTTGGGGACCGGGTCGGGAGCCATAATTCTGGCGCTTGCATCCCAGCGCACAGAACATCTTTTTTTTGCTTCCGATCGTTCACTTCAAGCGGTTGCGCTGGCCAAAGAGAATGCCGGGCGTCATGGGCTGGATAAAGCTGTTGATTTCTTTTGCGGTGACTGGCTGGCGCCTATTAGCAATGACAGACATCGATTTGATATGATTATATCGAATCCCCCTTACATCCGAACCCGGGATATCGGCCGCCTTCAGCCTGAAATTTACAAATATGAACCGATCGCAGCCCTTGACGGTGACCAAGACGGTCTTTGGTGTTTAAGGCTTATTATTGATGTCGCATACCTTTTTCTGAACCCTGGCGGCAGTTTGATACTGGAGATCGGCCATGATCAGAAAACCGAGGTTAAAAAAATTATTGACAGATGCGGGCACTATGCAAAAGTCGTTTTTAAGAAAGATTACAGCGGATGGGATCGTGTCGTCCAGATGCAAAAATAAAAATATGTTGCGAATGAACATTTATTTTGTTAACTAAATCAGGTTAAATCAATTCTCACGCTTTTGGACCTTTTTCCAGGTGCTTCGCAGGGCGGGGTCGGAATCAGGGTTGAAGAGGGCGGTGGCTAAACCTTTTAAGAAGGGAGAAAAAAATGGCTTATATTACAATGAAGGAACTCCTTGAAGCCGGAGTTCATTTTGGACATCAGACCAAGCGCTGGAATCCCAAGATGAAACCCTACATCTTTGGAGCAAGGAACGGTATTTACATTATAGATCTTCAGAAAACCGTTCGCATGTTCCGGACGGTATACGATTTTGTCGTTGATACGGTAGCTGGCGGCAAGCCGCTCCTTTTTGTAGGGACCAAAAAGCAGGCTCGCGATTCCATTTATGAAGAGTCCAATCGATGCGAGATGTTTTACGTTCACAACCGATGGCTCGGCGGCATGCTGACGAATTTCCAAACCATAAGAAAAAGCATAGATCGTCTGAATTATCTTAATACCATCCAGAATGACGAGTCGATCAATCTTTTTCCTAAAAAAGAGAGGTTGAAGCTATTAAAGGAACGTATAAAGCTCGACAACAACCTTGGCGGTATTCGTAATATGAACGGGCTTCCCGGGGCTATTTTTATCGTTGATTCCAGGAACGAAGCTATTGCAGTTCGTGAAGGCCGACGGCTGGGCATACCGATTATTGCAATCGTCGATACCAATTGTAACCCTGATGAAATCGATTACATTATACCCGGCAATGATGACGCCATACGTGCAATCCGGCTGATTACTTCCAGAATTGCTGATGCCTGCATTGCAGGCCGGCAACGGCTGGAGGAAAAGAAGCAGGCCGAGGCTGATAAGGAGGAGGTCCAAGTTGAACTCGAGGTAACAGCCGCCAGTGAGGAGCTGAAACCGGGAGAACGCAAAGTTGTCGAGGATGGTTCAGAAGGTCCTGTTGTAGAAATAATCAGACGTTCAACACCGGTAGCTGCTCAAGATGCTGTGGCCCCCGAAGATGCTGATAATCAAGAATCAAAAGATGAGACTGAAGCGGAAAATACAGGAGAATAGCGATGACGACAATTAGCGCAGCAATGGTTAAACAGCTTCGTGAGAAAACCGGCGCCGGCATCATGGATTGTAAAGAAGCCCTTTCCGAGTGTGGCGGCGACATTAGCAGCTCAATCGATTTTTTGAGAAAAAAAGGCCTGGCAACTGCCGCCAGGCGTGCGGGAAGAACAACGGCGGAAGGGATCATCCAGTCCTATATTCATATGGACGGCAAACTGGGGGTGCTGGTTGAAGTTAACTGTGAGACCGATTTTGTTGCTAAAAACGAAGATTTTAAAGAATTTGCAAAAAATATCGCCATGCATATCGCCGCCACAAACCCTGTGGGGATCAAACCCGAAGATGTTTCCCAAGAAATAATCAACAAAGAAAAGGAAATCTATCGGGCTCAGGTCCTGGAGATGGGCAAGCCGGAACATATCGCCGGCAAGATCGTTGACGGCAAATTGGAAAAGTTTTTTAAGGAAAACTGTCTGCTGAATCAGCAATACGTTCGCGATCCCGATATTACGGTTGCGGATCTAATAAACGATGTAATTGCAAAGATCGGGGAAAATATATCCATCAAACAATTTGTAAGATACAAAATAGGAGAACCCTAAACCTTGACACGCCCTAAATTTAATAGGATTCTGTTAAAATTAAGCGGTGAAGCTTTGATGGGAGATCAAGGCTTCGGCATAAGCCCGGACATGATAAAGTATGTGGCTGAAGAGATCCGTTCGGTATTTGACCTCGGGGTTCAGATTGCCATCGTTGTCGGCGGCGGCAATATTTTCAGGGGCGTTTCCGCTGCTTCTTACGGTATGGATAGGGTTTCCGCCGACCGTATGGGAATGTTGGCCACGGTAATCAACAGTCTGGCCTTGCAGGATGCTTTAGAGAGCAAAGGAATTCAGACCCGTGTGCAGACTGCCATATCCATGCACGAGGTGGCAGAGCCTTTTATCTCCCGGAGAGCGATCCGCCATCTTGAAAAGGGGCGGGTGGTGATATTTGCAGCCGGCACCGGCAACCCTTACTTTACCACCGATACGGCAGCGGTTCTCAGGTCCCAGGAAATTCAGGCCGAGATTCTTTTAAAGGCGACAAAAGTTGACGGGCTTTACGATGCTGATCCCGCTATACAGAAAAACGCTAAATTTATAGGAAAGATCAGATATATGGAGATTCTCGAAAAGCAGCTTCATGTTATGGATATGACGGCGATCTCTCTGGCAATGGACAATGATTTGCCCCTTGTTGTTTTTAATTTGACGAGCAAGGGGAATATCAGAAAAATTGTATGTGGAGAAGTGGTAGGGACACAGATTCGCAATTAGTTGAGGGAAAGAACATGATTGAATCGATATTTCAAGATGCCAGAGAGAGTATGGAAAAATCAATCGTAGCTTTGAAGAATGAATTAAATAGGATCAGAACGGGTCGCGCCTCCTTGAGTATTCTCGATGATATCCGCGTAGATTACTACGGGACACTTACACCTCTAAATCAGATGGCATCTCTTTCTGTTCCTGAAAGCCGGCTGATTACTATCCAACCCTGGGATGTTTCCATAATCAAGGAGATAGAAAAGGCGATTTTGAAATCCGACCTGGGTTTAACACCTTCAAATGACGGCAAACTTATGCGCATCTCCATCCCGACGCTAACAGAGGAGCGCAGGAAACAACTCGTCAAGGCCGTACAAAAAAAAGGCGAAGAACACAAGATTGCAGTGCGCAATATAAGGCGTGATTCGAATGACCTGCTGAAAGGTTTGAAAAAGGATGGTGATATTACGGAAGATGATGCTTTCAGGGCCCAGGATCAAGTCCAGAAAATAACAGATGAGCACACCAAGCGTATGGATGAAATCTGTAAAGAAAAAGAGCAAGAGATCCTTGAATTCTGATCCATTTTCATTGAACCAAACGGGTCTTGATTCCGCCAGGCTCCCCGTGCATGTCGCCATTATTATGGACGGTAACGGCCGATGGGCCAAAAAGCGTTTGTTAAATCGAATTAAGGGGCATGAAAAGGGTACGGAGGCCGTTAGAACAATTGTAAGAGCCTGTCGTGAAATCGGAATTTCCTACCTGACCCTCTACGCCTTTTCCACCGAAAACTGGCAGCGGCCAAAATCCGAGGTTGCTGCTCTCATGATCCTCTTACAACAATTCCTCAAAACAGAACAAAAAGAGTTGATGGACAACAATATCCGTCTTACTGCCATCGGACAGCTTGAGCGTTTGCCCGCAAATGTTCGGCGCGTCCTTGATAAGACTATGGCGATGACAAAAGAAAATAGCAAGATGTGTCTGAATCTGGCATTAAGTTATGGCGGTCGGGCTGAAATCGTTAGAATGGTTAAAGATATTGCAATCAAGGTTAAAGATGGTAATATTGATCCTGATGCAATAACAGCCGAGTTGATACCTGAATACCTGTATACCAGAATGATGCCTGATCCGGATCTTCTAATCAGAACCGGCGGAGAGATGCGCATCAGTAATTTTCTCCTGTGGCAGATAGCCTACACGGAAATTTATGTTACCGATACCTTATGGCCCGATTTTGGGAAAGATAAGTTTATTAGAATCCTGGCAGACTATCAGCAGCGTGAACGCCGGTTCGGTAAAGTCTGATGGCGTCGTAAAATTATGCATTTAAAACGTTGGATTACAGGTCTTGCCGTTCTTCCATTTCTGTTTTTGCTGATTAGCAAGGGAGGGGCGTTTCTGTTTGCTATTGTTATCGTCATCATCTGTATTTTGGCCCTGTGGGAATATTTTCAAATTGTATTTCACGCCAAGGGCGGAGCGCATCAAGGGGCCATACCTGTAGTCGGCTATATTACGGGTTGCGGCATTATCTGGGCGGCATACATTAGCTCATTTGAAATGATTGTCGGCCTGATTATACTGAATCTTATAGTTTGCGCTCTGATTTCACTGTCTAAGTTCAAAACCGATTCAAGTGTATCGGAAATTATTACCAAACAGGTTCTGGGGATCGTATACATACCCCTTTTTCTGTCATGCCTTATTTTAATCCGCAACGGGGCAGGTGGGGAGACCTGGATTTATTTTTTGCTGTTTATTGTCTTTTGCGGTGATGTGGGTGCATACCATTGCGGGTCCTATTTTGGACGGCACAAACTGTGCCCCGCCGTAAGCCCGGGGAAAACCATTGAAGGTTCGATCGGCGGGCTGGCAACAAATCTGGTTGTTGGAGCACTGTTCAAGCACTTTTTTCTACCGTTGCTGCCCTGGGGTTTAAGTCTGCTGTTTTTCATTGCTACAGGAGTTGCGGGACAGGTAGGGGACCTGTTTGAATCCCAGCTTAAGCGGGTTGGCAATATAAAAGATTCCGGGGCATTGCTCCCCGGCCACGGGGGTATTCTGGATCGAAGCGATGCCTTGCTGTTTGCCGCTCCGGTTGCATATTGTTTTAAAGAATATATATTATAAATGCAGACCTCGTTATTTGCCTTATATAAATGACCGTAGAACTTTATATACCATGGGATTGCACATAAATTGGACATCAGGTCGGTCTAGGTTATAAGGTTCCCGGTTCCCGGTTCAGCCTGCGACGAGCTCAGCCGAGTCGGGTTAAGCGCTTCGCGCTTTTTTTCTTACCCATTGATTCCATTGGGGTAATACAACGAGGCGGCCAGCCTCTGAACCTTTGAACGTTGAACCTTTGAACCCAACTTTTTGATTAGAGATGGAGCGTTTTGTCCAAAAATTCACCGCCTCATCTATCATTATTTGTGAGATCTGAAGTGAAAAAACTTTCTATATTAGGGTCTACCGGTTCCATCGGGCGTAATGCTCTTAAGATTGTTGAAATGTTTCCCGAACGGTTTGCGGTTAAAGCGCTGGCAGCCAAAAAGGATACTGAACTGCTGGCTCGTCAGATCGAACAGTTTAAACCGGAAATCGCCGTTGTTTTTGATGAAAAATGCGCTTTAGAGCTGAAGAGCAAACTACCTGCGACAGGCGGTGTGGAAGTATTGTATGGAAAGGACGGCTACATAGCTGCAGCCACCCATGATGCCGTTGACATGGTTTTAACCGCAGTGGTGGGTGCGGCCGGATTGATGCCGACCTTGGCTGCCATCGAAGCCGGAAAAAATATTGCCCTGGCCAACAAGGAAACTCTTGTGATGGCCGGTGATATCGTTGTCAAGAGAGCTGTGGCCAAAGGTGTCCGCATACTTCCCGTTGACAGCGAGCATAGTGCCATTTTTCAGTGTATTGCCGGAAATCGTCCGGAAGATCTGGAACGGATAATCCTGACAGCCTCCGGCGGTCCTTTTTTAAAACGGCCGGCAAATGAATTTATGGAAATCAAGCCCGAGGAAGCGCTTAATCATCCCATCTGGCAGATGGGCAAAAAGGTGACGATCGATTCGGCCACGCTCATGAATAAGGGCCTGGAGGTGATTGAGGCCAAATGTCTCTTCGGCGTTTCCCAGGACAGGATCGAGGTTTTGATTCATCCGCAGAGCGTTGTTCACTCGATGGTGACCTATCAAGATGGGGCGGTAATGGCTCAACTTGGAATCCCTGATATGAAAGGTGCTATTGCCTATGCCATGTCGTACCCTCAGCGGCTCGCGTTACAGCAGTCGCCGCCGGATTTTGCCCGGATGGGGGCCTTGACTTTTGAGCCGCCTGATTTAGAAAAGTTCCCGTGTCTGGCGCTGGCATATCAGGCCGGCGAAGCCGGTGAAACACTTCCGGCGGTCTTAAACGCCGCCAATGAAGTGGCGGTGCAGGCCTTTTTAAAACATCGGATATCATTTGTCAAAATACCCGAGATTATCCGGGAAACCATGGAATGGCATACTATTGTCAAGGATCCGTCTCTTGCCGATATTCTTGAAGCCGACCGCTGGGCCAGAGAACAAGCTGAAATGATACTGGATGCTTGATGCTTGATTCTGGATGCTTGATTCTGGATGCTTGATTCTGGATGCTTGATTCTGGATGCTTGATACTGGATGCTGGATAGAAAAAAAGAGGGTTCATAATCTTATCCAGTATCCAGTATCCAGAAACCAGAATCCAGTATCCGATCCTATTTGGATCTTATTTGGTTACAAAAACTTAACATAATATTATGATTTTTTACTATATAGATGGCTAATTATGAGTGTTAGTATATTTGCATTAATCGTTGTTTTGGGAGTATTGATATTTTTTCACGAACTGGGGCATTTCCTGGTTGCCCGCATGTTCGGAGTCGGGGTGGAGAGATTTTCGCTCGGTTTTGGTCCCAAGCTGGTAGGCAGAACCATCGGCATTACCGATTATCGAATTTCCGCCATTCCCCTGGGCGGTTATGTTAAAATGGTGGGCGAAGAACCCGATGCCGAGGTCGACCCAGCGGACATTCCAATTTCTTTTACTCACAAGCATGTCTTCAAACGCATTTTAATTGTCGCCGCCGGACCAATGTTCAATTTGCTGCTGGCGGTGATAATTTTTTTTGTAATCTTTCAGATTTCCGGCCTGCTGATTTTAAAACCGGTGATCGGAGAGGTTAAAAAAGAAACCCCGGCCCATAGAGGAGGATTTGAAAAAAACGATCGGATTCTGGCTATTGACAGCCTGGCTGTTGAAAGCTGGGCAGACATGGCCCGAATTATTACATCAAGCCGGGGCAAAACCCTGGCAATATCCTTGCTTCGCGGGGAATCTGAAATTGCGGTTAACATTACTCCTGAACTTAAAACATTTAAAAATATTTTTAATGAGGATATTGAACGCTATGTCATCGGTGTTACAGCTTCCGGAGAGGTATTTTCAAAAGATTTGACCATGCTTCAGGCCTTTGCAGAGGGCGTTATTCAAACCTATAACATTGCCGCTTTAACAATCAAGAGCGTTGTCAAACTGATACAGGGCACGCTCTCTCCAAAAACGCTGGGCGGACCGATCATGATTGCCCAGATGGCCGGTCAGCAGGCCAGGCAAGGGGTGACCAGCCTGGCCTTTTTTATAGCATTGATCAGCATAAACCTTGCCATACTCAATTTCCTGCCCATACCGGTTTTGGACGGCGGTCATCTGCTCTTCTTTTTTATAGAGGCGCTTAGCGGACGTCCGGTGAGTATAAGGGTGCGTGAAGTCGCCCAGCAGGCGGGGATCTTTGTGTTAATTCTGCTGATGATCTATGTGTTTTATAATGATATCACAAGAGTCTTTTTCAGCTAATGCCGTATCGACTTGAAATAACATTAAAACCCGAACTGTTTGACGCCGAGGGTGAGGGCGTGCGCCAAAAGGCCGCAAACTACTTTGGGATCGAACTTGATCGCGTTCGTACCATTTATGTGGTTACCATTGATGCCAATCTGACGACCGGCCAGCTGCAAACCATACAATCGGAAATATTTACCAACCCCGTAACCCAGATCTCTTCTTACAGCCCTCTGGAGGTCGAATTCGATTGGACCATCTGGGTGGGCTACCGGCCCGGAGTCAGGGACAACCCCGGCAGCACGGCTATGGAAGCGGTTGAAGATATTCTGGGGAGAGCTTTGGGCTCCAATGGAGCAATTTACACCTCCAAGCGTTATTGTTTAAAAGGCAAAAGTGTAACCATGGCAGACACCGACAAGATCGCCGGTGAGCTTTTGGCCAATGACATCATCCAGCAGTGGAAAATTTTTGCGGCCGAAGCGTGGGACCCTGCTGAAGGCATCGGTATTATCATACCCAAAGTGGTTCTCGATCACACACCCACGGTAACGACCATTCCAGTGGAGAGCGACGCATCCCTTGAAGCTGTCAGCGATGAGCGCGGCCTGGCCTTGAATCCCGCTGACATTCCGACCATCAGGGCTTATTTTCTGGACAGGAATGTGCAGGCTCAACGGAAAGCCGTGGGCCTGTCTGATCCCACCGATATTGAACTGGAATATATTTCCCAGGCTCGCAGTGATCATTGCAATCACAATACATTTCAAGGATTGTTCCGCTACCGGGATCTGGCCACGGGTGAGACCGACATGGCCGACAATCTTTTTAAAACCTGTATCGAAGCCCCGACCTTGACGCTAAAGAAAAAGAAACCCTGGGTTGTGTCGGTTTTGTGGGACAATGCCGGCGTTGGGAAATTTAACGACGATCATTACTATGTTATTACCGGAGAAACCCACAACTCCCCATCCAACATGGAAGCCTACGGCGGAGCTATAACCGGGATAGTGGGGGTTTACCGCGATCCTTTGGGTACCGGCAAGGGCTCGAAACTGGTAATGGGCGGTTATGGATACTGTGTGGGGCCCAGGGACTATGCCGGCGACCTGATGCCGCGCCTCCATCCCCGGCGGCTTTTGGACGGCATTATCGAAGGGGTCAGAGACGGCGGCAACAAAAGCGGAATTCCAACAACGTTTGGTCAGGTCCTTTTTCACCCGGGGTATATGGGAAAATGCCTGGTGTTTGTTACGGCCGTGGGAATTATGCCGGCCCGGATCGACGGCAAGCCGGCCTATCAAAAACGCACAGCACCCGGAGAACTGGTTATTATGTGCGGCGGCCGGGTCGGTAAAGACGGGATTCACGGTGTGACCGCTTCGTCAGAAACTTTTTCCGAGCATACGCCGGCCGGGCATGTGCAGATCGGCGATCCCTATACCCAGAAAAAAATGCATGATTTCCTATTAGAGGCCCGGGATGGGGGGCTGATAAGATTTATAACCGACAACGGCGGCGGCGGGCTTTCTTCATCGGTAGGCGAATCAGCACGGTTTTCAGGCGGATGCGAAATTCAATTGGATAAAGTACCCCTTAAATACGAAGGGCTGGATCAATGGGAAATATGGGTGTCGGAATCCCAGGAGCGCATGACCGTAGCGGTGCTTCCCGAAGATCTCGACCGCTTTATGGAGCTTTCCAGACTGCATGCCGTGGAAAGTACGGTTATCGGAGAGTATACGGATTCGGGCAAACTGCATATCTCTTATAACGGTGAGACTTGCGCCTACATCGATATCGACCTTTTGACTTCAGGTTTTCCCCAGTGGGAGTTCGATGCCCACTGGCATCCGCCGGAGATGCGGGGCCTGTATGAACCAATACTGCAGGAGCCGACGGATTACCGTAAGTTGCTTTTAGATCTTTTGTCGCGCCCCAATATCTGCTCCACCGAATGGATCAGCCGGCAGTATGACCATGAGGTGCAAGGCACGAGCGTTATTAAACCGCTGGTGGGCGCCGGTCGGGATGTAAACAGCGATGCAGCGGTGATACGTCCGGTATTAGAATCGGAAAAGGGACTGGCTTTTGCCCAGGCGCTGCTTCCGGCCTACTCAGCCATCGATGCCTATCACATGACAGCCTGTACCATCGATGAAGCGCTGCGCAGGCTTATTGCCGTTGGCGGGGATCCGGAACATATCGGCGGTATCGATAATTTTTGCTGGCCGAGCGTGCAGTACCATCCGCAAAACAACCCTGACGGCAGATTCAAGGCTGCTCAATTGGTGCGCGCCTGCCGGGCGCTTCGCGATATTTGCCTGGCGTATGAGATACCGCTGCTTTCAGGCAAAGACAGCATGTACGTTGACGGCCACCTACCGGGACGTTACGGAGAAACCCACAAGGTGTCGGCGCTGGAGACCCTTCAATTTTCGACCACGGGAGTTATTGAGGATGTCAACAAATGCGTGACCATGGACAGCAAAATGCCCGGGGATCTGGTGTATATTCTGGGCATCACCCGCGATGAATTAGGCGGATCCGAATACTACGAGCATTTGGGCTACCTGGGGCTTAATGTTCCCCGGGTTCTGGCAGACGATTTTGCTCCTTTGTACCGGGCCTTCAGCCATGCCGTTGAAAAAGAACTGGTCGCTTCGGCCCACGGGATCTATCGGGGCGGACTGGGCGTACATCTCGCCATGAAGGCCATGGGGGGCAATCTGGGGTTACAGGCCGACCTTGCCCTGGTGCCGGCCGACCGGGTTGACCGCAGTGATGTGCTATTATTTTCGGAATCAGCCGGTCGCTTGATCGTAACCGTGGCCCCCACGAACAGGGAGAATTTCGAAAATATTTTCAAAGACCTGACCTGCGCCTGCATCGGCAGCGTAACTGCAACAAGCAATTTAAATATTAAAGGGCTAGACAACAGCATTTTGGTTGACGTTGCGGTTGATGACCTTAAAGCCGCATGGAAAAAGCCCTTCGGAGACCTGGTGTAGCATGATACATGATGCTGGATACTGGATACTGGATGCTTGTTGGAGCGTAGCGGAAATCCCGATTTATCGGGGATACTTGATACTGATCACATTGGAGAAGTGTGAGTTATAAAAACTTAGAAATTTGGCAACTATCACGGGAATTGGTCGTTGACATTCACAAGATGACCCTATCTAAACTCCCCAAGTTTGAAATGTTTGAAGAGGGCAGTCAAATTCGGAGATCTGCTAAATCAACTAAATCAACGATTGTAGAAGGCTATGGAAGGTGAAGATATAAAAAGGATTTCATTCGGTTTTTAAGTTATGCCCTTGCTTCAAATGATGAAACTATAGATCATTTAGAAACACTTTTTGAGACTGGATCATTAGAAGATGAAGAGTTGTTTAATGCACTATGCAAGCGATTAAGGATATTAGGAAAGAAACTTAACCTGTTCATTCAGTCGGTAGAAAGAGGACATGTTAGTGAAAAATAATCCAGAATCCAGTGACAAGTATCCAGAATCCAGTGTAAACGCTTTAGTGCTTACCGGATACGGGCTTAACTGTGATAATGAGACCGCTTATGCCCTTGAGCTGGCCGGTGCCGCCGCCCGCCGCGTGCATATAAATTCTCTGATAGACGGGACCGTAAACTTGACGGATTTTCAGATACTGGTCTTCGGGGGCGGTTTCAGCTGGGGCGACGATCACGGTGCCGGTGTAATCCAGGCCGTACGGATGAAAACCCACCTGGGTGATCAAATCCTAAAGTTTATTGAGGCCGGATATCTCGTATTAGGGATCTGCAACGGTTTTCAGACCCTTGTCAATCTGGGTCTTTTACCCGGCTCTGACTTTGACTATACCCGGCGGTCCGTAGCCCTTACGTTTAATGACTGCGGTAATTTCAGGGATGACTGGGTTGCTTTAAAAGTAAATGCGGCATCCCCCTGTATCTTTACTACCGGAATCGATCTGGCGGAATTCCCCGTCAGACACGGTGAAGGAAAATTTTATGCCGGCCCAAGCACTCTTGCACAATTAATCGATAACAACCAGGTCGCCGTCCAATATGCCCGACCAGACGGCAAACCTGCTAACGGCCGGTTCCCATACAATCCCAACGGCAGTGTATATGATGTCGCCGGGATATGCGACCCCACCGGCCGTGTTTTCGGCCTGATGCCCCATCCGGAAGCCTTTAACCATTGGACCAACCATCCGGACTGGACCCGCCGCAAAGAGACCCTAAAACGCCGGGGAATTGCACAAGACACCGGCCCCACCATCGGTATCCGCCTGTTTCAAAATGCAGTCGACTATATCCGCAACAATCAATAACCCACATCTTGCATGAAGAATTAATTTAGTCCTGAAAAACCTGGTCCTTTGGGCCATGCCTGCCCCGCCTTGCGGGGGTCAGAGTTCTCCGGCTCTGCCTTGGAGTTTCGTGTCTAAAATCGCAAATTCCAAGCACCAAAAAACAAACAAGCTCCAAACTACAAGCACCAAATTCCAAGGAAATTCCAAACTACAAGCACCAAATCTCAAGGAAATTCCAAAGTTTGTTATTTTGAATTTCGGTTATTGTTATTTGTTTGATATTTGATATTTGTTATTTGGAATTTAATTTACTCCATTTGAGATAGGTGCACCTCTATTGGGTGAAATCAAAGCCGGGTCCTTTGGTCCGGGATTCTTTCCTTCTGCGTTCTCTGCAACTCTGCGGTGAGTAAAAGTGCTCTGAAAAATGTGCACGCCACACATTTTTTTGTGCAATTTCCTGCTTTGTTCCTGCCATTAAACTGCAACACCTAATTCAATCTAAACCCGGATTAAAATAATAAATTATTGATACATAATAAAACTAATCTTCGTCAACCTCCATAGAGTAACGGTTTGCAGAGATATAAAGGAAAAAGTTTCTCATTTAAATTCCGTTTGCTTCCCGGGGGAAATTTCTTAACAAATTTTTGGCACGGAAATTGATAATACTTCAATTGAACGTAAACAAGAACAGTGTTTTTTTTAAAATTATCTAATCTTAGTGCCTTGGTGCCTTAGTGGCAAGATACTTGAGGAAGCAAAACTATGCGCAAACAAGACGGATTTACAATTGTAGAGCTCATTATTGTGATCGCTGTCATGGGCATCATGGCCGCTATCGCCGTACCTAATTTTATGAGCTATCTGCCCGATGCTCGCTTGAAAAGTGCGGCGCGGGACCTGTATTCAAATCTGCGGCGGGCAAAGATTGGTGCCATCAAGAGTAACAAGAAATGGGCGATTGTTTTTAATGCCGACGCAGGTACGTATGAGGTATGCTCCGGAAAAGGTCCTGATAACTCCTGGCGCGGTACAGATAATGACGTTGTCAAAAAAGTAATTTTGAGCGATTACGGCAGCGGTGTCACCTTCGGTAGGGGGAGTGCCACTGATCCCATCGGCGGTACTTTCGGAAACGACTTTATCACCTATTCAAGCCCGAGAAACGTGGTTGTTATGAACTCAAGAGGAACAGGTAACAGCGGATATGTTTATTTGACAAATGCGAGCAATATTTCCAGTTACGGTGTTGGGACCAGATCCAGCGGGGTTGTCATTCTGCGACGATGGCTCGGTGCCGATGCCCCTGATCCCTGGGGATAATAGCCCGTGGGTGGATCAGACTCGCAAGAAATACGGTCCTATTTTTTTAAAATCTTTCCGGAAACTGTTTGCTCAGGCTTTTCATTTAGAGCTTGTTTCAGCCTGGCGTTGAAGGATTTAACCTCTTGGTTGAAGGCTTTTTGTTTTTCCTCGAATTTTTTCAACTTTTCATTAAATTTTGTAATTTCAGCATTGTATGCCATGGCGTCAATGTAAGTTTTTGAGTTTTTCTTATCCACGGCAACCTTTTTTTGTTCTTCTAAAAGGGCCTGGTATTCTTGATCCAGTTCCTGCTTTTTGTTTTTAAGCTGTGTTTTTATCTCATCGATATCCCCCGGGGCTTCCTGGCCTTGTTCGCTTGCGGTTGGCGGTATTTCTGCTTTTTCCATGCTGATGGGCTTTTCAATAGCAGAATCCCGTGTCCCGGCCGGTTCGCCACCGCCGGCTGTTTCCATTCTTAGCCGCTTTTTGTAGACGGCGGCTTGTTTTTCGTATGCATTTTTCTTTTCCAGGTATTTGCGACTTTTTTCATTGAAACTGCGAATCTTTTCGTTGTGCTTCCGGCGGCCCTCATCTGTTTTGGTATCATTTTTTTCTTCTTCAAGGCGAACTTCTTCCATCATCAGTTCCTGATACTCGCGATCCAGATCCTGCTTTTTATTTTCAAGCAACTTTTTGAGCGCATTAATATCCGCGGGTTTTTTATTCGGCATATAGCTGGGTGATTCTGTATATGTATTGACGCCGGGGCGCTGATTGACCGGAACCTGGGATAGGTCATCGGTATAACGGGCTATCCCGCTTTCATCCACGTACTTGTAAAATTCCGCTAAAGCCGGGGCCGTCCCCAGGATAAGCACCAGCAATATTATCCATCTTGAAAAATTCATGGTTTACCCACCTTTATTAAAGCGGCGCAGCCGCGTTTCATAAAATCGTGCAACGATTTTATTTTATCTTCTGCACAGGTTTTGTGTCAAGTACCCAGTGACCAATGACAAAGTCCTCTTCCGGGCATAAAAACTTTTAATGTAACTATAAAATAATTTAATAGTTGTGGCCCCCAAAGCGATTTCAGTTTAAAATTAGCAAGCAATAATTTACCCGGCGGCATTTTGTTTGAGAAAAAAAACGAAACCTTCAATACAATAATTATATCTGATCGTTATACATAGGTCCGGCCGTGTTCGGAAGGCCGGGGAAAGGATTTTGACGTTCAGCGGGAGCTTTATGGCACAAAATTTGCTTTAATTTATGTTGGAATTTATCAGGGAGATCATACCATGCGCAAAGATGCGGGGTTTACATTAATAGAGTTGATCATAATAATTGTGATAGTCGGTGCGCTGACGGCTATTGCCGTGCCTAATTTTATGACCTACCAGTCTAATTTTCGTTTAAGGGGAGCGTTGTCCACCTTGCGAGGCGATTTGGTCGGTGCCAGGATGCTGGCCATCAAGCGCTTTGTTCAATACAGAGTGTTTTTCACTGCCGGCGGGTACCAAATCCAACGGTGGGATGAAGATACAACCTCGTATATTGACGAGGTGACGAGAAACTTTGCTGATGAATACCAGGGCGTTACCGCTGCGGCCACCGCTAATCCGGTTTTTAGCCCTAAGGGCACGGTCACGCCTGTGCCCCCCCCGATTACAATCACTTTACAAGGCGGTCAGAGGACCCAGACAATCACAATTTTTATTGCTGGAAAGATAAAGGTGAATTGATGAAGAGACTTGTAACAGCGGGCGGACGCGGCGGGTTTACTCTGGTTGAATTGCTGATTGCCATGGCCATTGGCGCTGTGCTGCTCACGGCCACATATGAGCTGCTCAACACCAATTCAAAGTTGTATTATTCCAAAGAGAATACCATGGTCATGACCCAGGATCTGCGCGCCGCCACGGACTTTCTGATCCGGGAGATCCGCATGGCCGGCTACAATCCCACCGGCGCCAGTGGAATCGGATTTCAGAATGATTCAGACGCCACTTCAATTCACTTTACCATGGACATTGACGGTGACGGGGCGATCACCGGCACCAACAACGAAGACATCGAATACTTAATTTATCCCCAAAACGATATCCAGTCGCTCGGGAGAAGAACAGGCGGTAATGTAGGTCTGGTTGCCGAATACATCACGGGTCTTGGGTTGACCTGTGTTTTTGGCATCCGGCGAAGACAGCGTGACTGGGTCTACCCAAGTGTCGGCGTCGCTGCAACCATTTTGGTGGTCATTCATTCTCTGGTTGATTTCAGCCTGCAGATTCCCGCCGTTGCAATTACCTACGCCTGCATCATGGGTGTAGCGTGCGCACAGTCTTATTCGTCCAGACAAAACCCGTCAAGCTAAGAATTTTCAAACTACTCGTATCAGAGTTTGGAAATCCCTGGGTGCAGGTTGGAGGTCGAAATATTGAATCGTCAGTTCATACTTGGCGTGATCGCGCGTAAGAGCGTAGATGGTTGCCATCGTCCTATGGATCGACAGCGTTGATCTCTATGCCAATGACCGCCATGCCAAGGCGCCGCTGGTCTGCTGATTCGCCGACCTCTGCGGGAACCAGGGCATCGGGAAACTCGAATTTGACCCGGGTCCA